>CAUDYH010000082.1 GCA_958453575.1 uncultured Collinsella sp. | reverse complement strand
GGTCCGTCGGATCGACGGTGGGGAAGTCGTTGGTCGTGAGCGGCCATACGCTGCCGTCGGCGAGGGTGACCGTGCCGGCGTCGTGATCGACCTTGTCGAGCAGCAGGCGGTCGGCCATGTCGAACTCCGGGTGACGCTGGATAATCTGGCCCTCGAGCTTAAAGAGCAGGACGTTGATGGCTTTGATCAGCGGGCTGATGGGCTCGCCGGCGATATAGGCGGCGTCGGCGAAGGCGACAAGCTCGCGCAGCGAGATGCCATAGTCGTTTTCGAGAATCTCGTAGTTGTCGTAGCGCAGGTTGTTGCGCAGCACCGTGGCGATGCAGGCGGGCTCGCCGGCAGCGGCGCCCATCCACAGCAGGTCGTGATTGCCCCACTGGATGTCGAGCGAATGGTAGGTGAGCAGGCGGTCCATAATCTTGGCCGCGCCGCCGCCGCGGTCGAAGATGTCGCCCACCAGGTGCAGGTGGTCGACGGCCAGGCGCTTGATGAGCGAGGCAAGCGACTCGATAAAGTCGTCGGCGCTGGCGGTCTCCAGAATGGACTCCACGATGCGCTCGTGATAGCGCACGCGATAGTTGTTCTCGTCCGGATGCGTGTGCAGCAGCTCGTCGATGATGTAGGCGTAATCGCGCGGGATGGCCTTACGCACCTTGGAGCGGGTATAGCGGCTCGAAAGCGAGCGGGCAACCACAATAAGCTGGTCGAGCATGGTTTTATACCAGGTAGGTGAGTCCTCGTGCTGGCTGCGGACCAGCTCGATCTTCTCGCGCGGGTAGTAGATGAGCGTGCACAGCTCGCCCTTTTCATAAAAGGTGAGCGTGTCGCCAAAGATCTCGTCGACATGCTCGCGTACGACGCCCGAGCAGTTGTTGAGGATGTGCATGAAGGCTTCGTATTCGCCATGCAGGTCGCTCATAAAGTGCTCGGTGCCCTTGGGCAGGTTGAGGATGGCCGAGAGATTGATGATCTCGGTAAACGCGGATTGCTCGGTGGGAAACTGTCTCGACAGCAGGCGCAGATACTTGAAGTCTTGCGGATTGCGATCGAATGCGACCATGAAACACCTTCCGATATGGTTGGTAAAACTGATAAAACAGTGTCAAGCGTTTACCAGTATGCGCCGGCTTTGTTTCGATTTTGCGCCGGCGGCTGAATTGTCGGCTGAACGGTTTGGTAAATCGATTTAGTTGAGGTAGATATGGCGGTTGAGTGGAGGCAAAGCGGGTGATTTTGCCCATGTTGGCCCATGGCGGGGATGGGGATGTTCATGATAAAGATAATCAATACAAATGGTTCGCATTGGTAAATAGTGGACATTTGTATCGTATTTAGGCTTGCTGTGCGATAATTTGCACAGCAATACTTAAGGAGCCTCATATGAGTGATTTTGTCCTGACCTGTGAATCCGCCGCCGATCGAACCCGTGAGTTCTTTGCGTCGCGCAATATCCCTGTCGTGTGTTTTCATTACGAGATCGACGATGTTGTCTATACGGACGATCTGTATCAGTCGATTACGCCGGACGAGTTTTTTGCCCAGATTGCCGCGGGCGCCATGCCCAAGACGTCTCAGGTGAGCGTGGGTGAGTACGAGGAGTTTTGGGAGCCGTTTGTTGCCGAGGGTAAAGACGTGCTGCACCTGACGTTGTCGTCGGGTATTTCGGGCACGTATGGATCGGCCTGCGTTGCGGCACAGATGCTCGCGGATCGCTATCCTCAGGGCGGCAAGGTGCGCGTCATCGATTCGTTGGCGGCGTCTTCGGGCTTTGGCCTGCTGGCGGAATGTGCCGCCGACGTGCGCGATAGCGGGGCTTCACTCGACGAGACGGCCGCCTGGATCGAGGAGCACAAACTCAACCTGCACCACTGGTTCTTCTCGACCGATCTGTCGAGCTACCTGCGCGGCGGTCGCATTTCGGCTGCGAGCGCAATCATCGGCACGGCGCTTAAGATTTGCCCACTTATGACGGTCGATTGCGAAGGTAAGCTGTCGCCACGTGAGAAGATTCGCACTAAGAAGCGCGCGATTTCCGAGATGGCTAAGACTATGATGGCACACGTGCAGGACGGTGCGGATTATTCGGGTAAGTGCATCATGTCGCACTCGGCGTGCCGCGAGGATGCCGAGGCAGTTGCGGCGCTGATTGAGGAACAGGTTCCGCAGCTTAAAGGCAAGATTGAGATTAATAACATCGGTACTCTGATTGGCTCGCATACCGGACCTGGTACGGTGGCGCTCTTCTTTATAGGCGACAAGCGCGTGGATTAATTTGCCCCATCACGTCGCTGTATGATTGCTTAAGCGAAAACGGCCCGCCTCACGTTTGTGGGGCGGGCCAAGATGTTTTGCTAGCGTTTCTTTCCGCGGAAGAAGAAGCCGTGCAGCGCGGGCTTGAGGCCGCGGTTGGCGCGATGCTCCTCGACGCGCTCGTGGATCGAAGCGACGCGCTCGATGACTTCGTCGGGAATCGGCACGTCGGGATTCATGTTCTCGACCTGGCTGACCTCGGCGGCGGAGACCTGGTCGATAATGGGCACATCGTCGTGCGAGATGACAGGTGTGGCGTCTTCCTTCATCTTGCGATAACGCTGCATCATGTCGGTCTGTAGCTGCTGGGCCGAAGGCGGCGTCCAGATGATGGCGTTGGCGCCGGCGGCGATGGTTTCACGGATGCTCTCTGGCGTCTTGCCGCCCGGCGCGATGAGCGGCAGGTTGGGATAGTGCTTGCGCAGCTCGCGTAGGACCTGGGGCGTGTTCTTGCCAGCGGCGATGTTGAGAATCTTGGCTCCAGCGCGCACCTTGGCGTGGGCATCGTCGTCGCAGCGAACGACCGTAGCGATGACGGGGATGTCGGCGATGTTGGTGATGTGCTCGACCATCTCGGCGGTGGCGGGGGAGTTGACCACGCATCCCGCCGCGCCCTGCATCTCGGAGACGGCTGCCATCTGCACGGAGCGCTTACCAGTGGTGGTGCCACCGCCCACACCTACAAAGACCGGGCACTCGGCGACGGTCAGCAGCGCTTGCGTAATGGCGGGCTGCGGCGTGAAAGGGTAGACCGCAAAGACGGCATCGGCGTTGGAGTTGCGGATAACCGCGACATCGGTGGTGTAAATGAGCGACTTGATGCGGCGGCCAAAGAGCGTGAAGCCGCTGGCCTCCTCAATCTCGTCAGGCATGCGAAGGGCCGCCTTGCGCAAACGCCCGTCGATGGGCAGCGGCTCCATGGGGAGCAGTCCGTTGGGGGTCACGGCTACCTGGGGCTCGGTGAACTCGTCTGCGAGCTCGACCTCGGAGAAATCGACCGAGGCGACGATGTCCTCGTGAACCTCGGCGGGCACATCGATGGGGGCTTGGTCGTTTGCCGCGGCAGGCGTGTCGAAGGAGCTGGTGCCGACGAAGGCGTCGACGCGCTCATTTAGATCGTTGAGGGTATCCATGGAAGCTCGATTCTATGCGATGACGGCCGGCGCGATGCAGCCGGAATTGCGAATGCTAAATCGTTTGACGAGTTGATTTTTCCCCGCCACGCAATTCGTTAGACCGAAGGGCCGGCGAACGTGAAGGAGCTGTGGTGGCGGGGATCGAGGTGCTATCTTGAAAGTCCCGTTTAAAAGAGAGGTGACGCGGTATGGAATTGACAGCAATGTTTGGCTCGATTGGCCTGTGTGTGGGCGCAATTGTTGCCGCCGCGGTCATCTACTTTGTGGTCACGGCCATTAAGGGCAAAAGGGCCGAACGCAAGGAGCGCACGATGCTTAAACAGCATCGCGACCAGCAGGGCAAACGCGCACGGAGATAGCTTGTTGAGTTTTGGATCCGTGCGCTAACTGCGTTTTCGGATCAGGGCAATGTAGAAGCCCTCAAAGTCGCGGCTGGGCGGAATGGTGAGCGTGCCGGGCAGGCCGTTGGCGATGGCCGATACCTGACCCGCGGCAATGGCTTCGGTCAGGGCGTTGGACTCGATGCGCGGCTCCTCACCAGCTTCCTGGGCGCGGCGTGCCTCACTTTCGCTCGGCGTGCCATCGAGGGGGATAAGCTCGCAGTCCATGTGCTTGTCGAGGGCCTCTTGCAGGGCGTCCTCGTTTTCCTGCGGCAAGATCGAACAAGTCGAATAGACGAGCGTGCCGCCCGGTTTGAGGGCTCCCATGGCGCGGTCCAGAAGTGCTCGCTGCGAGCGGGCGCACCTGCTCAGCAACTGCTCGGTGAGGCCGCGCAGGCTCTTCTCGTTGCCGCTGACGACTGTGCCCGTGCCGGTGCAGGGAGCGTCGAGCAGGATACGGTCAAAGCGGAAGAACTCGTCGAGCTCGCGTGCGTCGATGCGCATGACGGGCACGTTTTTTGCGCCTTGGCGGTGGAGGTTGGCTTCGAGCTTCTCGGCGCGGGGAATGCTCATCTCGCAGGCGGTGAGGTGTGCCTGGCCCTGGGTGAGGGCGGCGATCTGCGTCGTCTTGCCGCCGGGGGCCGCGCACATGTCCAGGATGTCCTCGCCGGCCTGGGCGCCCAAGACCAACGGCGGCATCATGGACGACAGACTTTGCAAGTAGATCTTGCCGTCGCGGTAGATGTCGAGGTCCCACAGGTCGGAAACCTGGGCCTCGGGCAGGATGGAAGCGTCCGGGTACCATGCGACGGGGCGGTGGGCGATGCCGGCGGCATCGAGCGCCGCGGCGATGTCCTCGGCGGTTGCCTTGAGCGTGTTGGCGCGCAGCGTGACCGGGCGTGTGGCCGCGGCGCCGAAGCCCTCGATCATAAGCTCGGCATCGGCGGGCGCATAGGCGCCGGCGACCGTGTCGACCATAAAGCGCGGCAGGTCGGCGGCGCAGGGAAGGGCGGCAAGCTGGTCGGAAAGCTCGGTGGCGGCAAACTGCCTGAGCTTGAGCTCGGCCTTGACCTGCTTTTTCTGCTTACGACGACGCGGCTTGGACATCCGTCTTTCCTTCCCATTCCATTACATGTCGAGTGTTTAGTACTGGCTCTCGTGCTTGCTAAAGAAGTCGAAGCGCGGGGGCAGCGGCTTCACGCGGTGCTCGCCGGGCTTCTCGCCCAGGATCTCCACGAACTCGTCCGTGGAGGCAAAGATGTTATCCCAGCTAAAGAAAGCGACCGGGTCGACGTCGAAGTACTCGCAGATGAGCTCGCAGCCGGCCGGCACAATACCGTGCATCAGGACGGTCGCCACGCGCAGCTCGGTAAAGGCGTCGACAAGGGCCTGCGTCATCGCGGCGTTTGCCTCGTTACCCTCGAGCTTGTTGGCGGCCTTGGAAGCGTCGCTCCAGCGCTTGTTGGCGGCGCGCAGGTAGTCGTCGCACACGGCAAGCGCGCGGTGCGTCTCGAACTTGTACATGGCCTGCTCAAAGGCGAGGGCTGCCTGCTGGGCGGCTTCGACCACGGTGTCAGAAGCGGCACCGGCGGGGATGCAGCCGTTGCGGTAGGGGCTCTCGTCGCCTTCCTTGACGGCGACGCCGTAGAAGCAGCTGCGGGCCAGACGGTTGAACACGCCGGTCAGCAGCGCGCTCTCCTTAAGGGCCGGGTCGATAACGCGCTTGTCGTCGCAGGCGCGTACCTCGTTGCCGTCCTTGTCCTTGCCGGTCACACGCGTGTCGTATGCCTTGGGGCTAAAGCTCACCGGCTTTTCGGATAGGCCGAGCGACAGCCAGTGCGCGCGCATCTGCTCGCAGGTGTAGTGGTTGAGCAGGTCGTCTGCCGGCGGGGGAGGCGTCTGCGAGGACGAGCTGGCCTTTTTGCCCATGTAGAGCAGGTGGTAGCAGGCGCTGACGGTGCTCTGCGTGAGGTCCCAGCCCAGGGCCTCCCACATGGCGGTCTGCGCGATGCAGTAGAAATAGATGTTGTCCTGACCGATGAACTGGTAAATCTGAGCGTCGTCAGAGCACCACCAGTCGCGCCAGTCGAGCGAGCTGTGCTGGTAGGTGGGTGCGGGCACCTGCGTGGAGTCGGCGGCGGGCTCGCCCATGAGGGCGGCATCCTGGGCGGCGACGCCCTCGGTCACGCCGGCGGCCTTGGCATCGCGCGCGAGCACGGTACGCGTATAGCTGATGGGCGCCCACAGGCTCTCGGGCCAGCACCAGCAGGTGACGTCGGAGACGCCATCGACCTCGGGCACCGGAACGCCCCAGTCGATGTTGCCGGTGATGCGGAAGGGCACGAGTGCCTTGCCGCTGCGGAAGCGCACGCCACCGT
>CAUDYH010000081.1 GCA_958453575.1 uncultured Collinsella sp. | reverse complement strand
GGCCTGGCGGGCTGCTTCGGCGGCCTCGAAGCCCTGGCGCTCCTTAAACTGGAAGATGCCGGCAAAGATGACAGCCGGGAACGTCTGAATGGCGTTGTTGTAGCTGAGCACGCAGTCGTTGTAGCTCTGGCGTGCATAGCTAATCTTGTTCTCGGTATCCTCGAGCGATGCCTGCAGCTGCGTAAAGTTGGTGTTTGCCTTAAGGTCGGGATAGGCCTCGGCTACGGCGAAGAGCTGGCGCAGCGCACCGGTCAGCACGTTGTCGGCTTCCATCTTGGCCTCGGGCGTGGTGGCCTTGACGGCGGTGTTACGCGCGCTGATCACGGCGGAGAGCGTCTCCTGCTCGTGCTTGGCGTAGCCCTTGACGGTCTCGACCAGGTTGGGGATCAGGTCGTTGCGGCGCTGCAGCTGCGTATCGATGTTCTGCCAGGCGTTATCGATGCGGTTGCGCTTGGTGACCATGTTGTTGTAGATGCCGGCGATGGCGCAGGCAATCACAATGACAACAACGATGCCGATGATGACGGGAAGCATGATGTCTCCGTTTCGAATGGCCGCGGCGGCATGCGCCAGCTGCCGTTGGTATAACGCTACTAGTATACCCGCAACGTTTTGCCGTGCCGAACTTTCCGGTAAGCGTTATGTTTTCGGCGGGGTTGGCAGCGGGGCAAAGCGCGCGAGGTACAGGTGTAAGATATGCGACAGATTGACGAGTGTTGTCTTTACCCTGAGGATGGCGATACCAGTGGACCTTCGTATTAAGAAAACCTATCGCGCCCTGTTCGATGCCTTCACCGAGCTTCTCGAGGAGCATCGTTTTGAGGACCTGACGGTTGCCATGCTGTGCGACCGCGCCATGATTCGCCGTACGACGTTCTACAAGCACTTTCGCGACAAGAACGATTACTTTGCCTTTTATATCGATGAGCTTATGTCGGGCTTGCCGCAAAAGCGGGCTGGCGAGGGCGGCACGGTGTCGGCCGACGACGTGCGCGTGCTTCGCCATGAGGTGTTCACCGAAGCCATGGACCTGATTCTGGCCCATGAGCAGCTCATGGACAACATTTTGGCGAGCAGCATGTCGGGCATGCTGACCAGCATGATTTGCGACCGCATTGCCCGCTCCATCCGCGAGCGTGTGATGAACGTGCTTGCCGAGGATGCCCTGGCCCCCGTGTCACTCGAGACGACGTCTGAGTTTGTCGCCGGCGGTATTATTCGACTTTTCACGATATGGTGGGAATCGGGCCACAATCTTGAGCGTCGACCCGAGATGGCCGACGTTGTCGATGCGCTGTTCGAGCGGACCATGACGCCGGTGCATCACTAAAAGTGGCGGAGAGAGGGGGATTCGAACCCCCGGAACGCTCTCGCGCTCAACGGTTTTCAAGACCGCCGCATTCAACCGCTCTGCCATCTCTCCGTGAGTCGTAATGATAGCATCGTTTTGAATTTGCAACAGGGAAGGCGAACGATGACGATCACCGAAATCGACGAGAAGTTCATGCGCGAGGCGTTGGCGGAGGCGCGAGCCGCCGCGGCGGTGGGAGAGGTGCCCATCGGAGCCGTAGTGGTGCGCGACGGCGAGATCGTCGCGAGGGCGCATAATCGTCGCGAGCTCGACCAGGACCCTTCGGCGCATGCAGAGTTCGCGGCCCTGTGCGCCGCTGCCCAGGCGCTTGGCCGCTGGCGCCTTTCCGACTGTACGGTCTACGTGACGCTCGAACCCTGCTGCATGTGCGCGGGGCTTATGGTCAACGCGCGCGTGGGGCGCTGCGTGTATGGCGCGAGCGACGCCAAGGCGGGTGCGTTGGGATCCCTATACGATTTGAATGCCGATTCGCGCCTGAATCATCGGTTTAACGTGACGGCTGGCGTGCTGGCAGACGAGTGTCGTGAGGTGTTGAGCGGCTATTTTAGTGGGTTGCGTGGCACCGATGGTACTGGCTGCGGTTGTGGGGCCGATCTTGAGGCACATGCCGCTCATGCCGAGGCGCTCGCGTGTGCCGAAGAAATCGCCGTTGAGGTGGTCGATTTTGGTGCCGCGTGCCGCCGGCCCCGCCGTGTGCTGTTGGCGATCGACTCCTTTAAGGGTAGCGTTTCGAGCGCGCAGGCGGAGGCGGCGGTTGCCGAAGGCGTGCGCCGTGTGTGGTCCGATGCCCAGGTGGCCACGTTGCCGCTGGCAGATGGTGGTGAGGGAACGCTCGATGCCGTTGCCGCGTGCGGCGGTGAGATTGTGACCTGCGAGGTGGCAGGCCCCTTGGGCGAGCGTGTGCCTGCCCGGATGCTGGTTGATGTCGAGCGCGAGTCCGCGGTCATCGAGATGGCCGAGGCGGCCGGCATCGGGTACTCGCCTTGCACGGAGTCGTCGGCGCTGGCCGCTACAACCTATGGCGTGGGCGAGCTCATGCTTCGCGCGGTTCGCACGGGCGCAAAGACTATCTATATTGGCTTGGGCGGCAGCGCCACCAACGACGGTGGCGCCGGCATGCTGCAGGCGCTGGGCGCGCGTCTTGTCGATGACCGTGGCTGCGATATCGCGCCGGGGCTCGCGGGCCTTGAACACGTGGCGAGTATCGATTTGGCACCGGCGCTACGGGCACTGAATGGCGCGCGTGTCGTGGTGCTTTCCGATGTCGAGAATCCGCTCGTAGGGCGTCGCGGCGCGCTTGCAGTGTTCGGCGGACAGAAGGGTCTGCCGGCTGATGATGCCGAGGCGCTGAGCAGGTGCGACAGCTGGATGGTCGGCTACGGCCGCTTGCTCGACGCTGCGATTGCCGGAGCTCGAGCCCAGGGGTTGTTGCACACACCCGAGGGCGCACGGACATTTGGCTCGGTGCTCGGCGTGCCCGGTGCCGGTGCCGCCGGCGGCCTGGGCGCCGCGTTGTTGGCACTTGGTGCCGAGTTGCGTTCGGGCGTTGAGACCGTGCTCGACCTCGTGGGATTTGACGAGCGCGTGCGCGATGTCGACCTGGTCATAACGGGCGAGGGCAATATGGATGAGCAATCCGCCGCCGGCAAAGCGCCGGTGGGTGTGGCCCGCCGTGCCATGCGCTATGGCAAGCCGGTGGCCGCTGTCGTGGGCGGTCGCGCCGTCAACCTGGATGCGGTGTATGAGCAGGGCATTGACCTTGTACTGCCGATCTGTCGCAAGCCCATGGACCTGGAGCGGGCACTCGATCCGCAAGAAGCCACAACCAACCTCATCTGTGCCGGCGAGTCTGTTGCGCGAGCCTACGACCTCGGCCGCATCTAGAAAAGTAGTCTTTTTGCACTTCAGGTGTTGACGCCGCCATTTATGTGCCATTAGTAGATTGCTCTTCGTTCAGTTGTTCGCCAATTAATCATGCCAATTAATTACCATTTCGGGCGAAGACGTGGATTATCTCCATGATGGGCCTCTTTGGTCATAATGTTGTCTTTAACTGTCCTTAATCAATAGATCGCTCGTGGGAAGAGAAGGCGACACCAGAGGGGGAGAAGGGACTTGGAGAGGAAAGTTTTCGGCGGGGGGGGGGCAGAGAGTCGCTGCTCTCTGCCTTGCGCTGGTTCTCGGCTTCGGATGTTTATCCGTTGGCGCGACGGCCGGTGTCGCATATGCGGCCACGGAATCGCGGACTGCGTATACTGCGGAGGAGTTTGAGATCACCCAGGACGGCGTGACCTATTCGTGCGAGACCACGGATAAGGGCACGGCGGAAATCACAGGTATTGTTGCCGACGACAGTGTGACCGCGGTGAGTGTGCCCAGCTCCATCGAGCATGGTGGCCAGACCTACAAAGTCACCAAACTTTATTTCTCGTCTGGTATCGTGGCCAAGAACGTTGAGCAGCTGACGCTTCCCGACACGCTCGAAAAAATGTACGGAGGGAATTTCCGGAGGTTCGCAAAGGTCAAGGAGCTCCATATCCCTGGCTCCATCAAGAACTTCGCTTGCTCGCTGCAAAACGCTGGCTCGCTCGAAAAGCTCTATTTCGATGAGGGCGTCGAGGAGATTAGCGCCAACATGATGGTCTATGGCTGCAGCAACCTTTCGGAGATCGATCTCCCCTCAACCCTCAAAATGATTTCGGGCTCGGGCGCCTTCGAGGGGGCTACGGCCCTCACAGGCATCGAGTTTCCAAAAGATGTCGCCTTCTCCGACACCATAACGGGCGTGTTCGAAGACTGCACGTCTCTGACAAGCGTGTCGTTGCCCGCTTCGGTTACCAAGATCCCCTCGCACATGTTTGACGGATGCACCTCTCTCACGTCCGTCACCGCGCTGAGCGAAATCGAGTCCATCGGGGATGGGGCGTTTCGGACTTGCTCGAGTTTGACTGGGATCGATTTCCCAGGCACATTGAAGAGCATCGGATCCTCTGCTTTCCAGGGGTGCGCCAGCCTGGTGAGCGTGCCCAATCTAAGCAAGGTGACAAAGATGGGCTGGGGGGCTTTTTACGAGTGCAAAAATCTGCAGGCGTCCGTGGATCTGTCCTCGCTTCAGAACATTCCGGACAATGCGTTCTGCTACACACCGGTTAAGATCGTGGGGCTTTGCGACAGCCTGAAGAGTATCGGTGAGTGGGCCTTTATCCAGAGCAACGTCGCCGTCCAGCTTCCCAGGACACTTGAGACAATTGGCAACTACGCCTTCTATTACGGCACGTTGCCGGAGCAGCTTTCCATTCCGGATTCCGTGACTTCCGTTGGCACGGCGGCCTTCTCGGGCGTAGGTGGCGTGAAGGATGTGACGATCGGGCGCGGCCTCACCGAAATACCCTCGGGTATGTTTGAAGGCAGCACGGTTAAAAAGATCACAATCGAAAACAGCATGGACGACATCAAAGGCTCGGAGAACCTCCCGTTCTTTGGCGTCGATATCGTCTACACGCGCGAGTCCATCGATGACGGCGTCGGCGGTACCGTGAGCGATGACAGCACCAAGACCCTTCAGGATCTGGTCGACGAGGCCCCCTATGACAAGGAAACCGTCATCACCCTGAAAAAGCACGTGAAGCTTGGCTCCACGCTCACGATTCCTGCCGGGAAGATGATTAAGATCACGTCGGATGAGCCCTATACCATCTTGGCAAAGAAAAGCGGCTTCTCCGTACTGGTCAATGTTGCCGAGGGGGCATCCCTCGAGCTGTCGGGGAAAGTGTCCCTGAGTGGTCGCTACAACAAGGGCGCCATTATTTCTAGCAGGGGAGCGGTTGTGCTCTCTGACGAGGCCGTTGTGTGCGACGGCGCTGCGAACACCGTCAATACGGGTGTCATCGACGTGTCGGGAGACAAGGCTTCGCTTACCATGACGGGCGGCGTTATCGAGCAGTGCGAACTTAAGGACGCGTATTGCGGCGCTGTCCACGCGAAAGACGGCGCTCATGTTGTCATGAAGGGCGGCGTTATCCGTAAGAATCACGTGTCTTTCTCCGCAGACGGCGATGGTAATTACCTTTCGTCTACCGGCATCATGCTGATGGGCGATGCCCACCTTGAGATGAGTAACGGCAGTATCGAGGATAACGCCGGCTATCAGGGCGGCGCGGTGGTCATGTACAGCGAGGCTCGTAACCAGAGAGCCTCCTTTGAGATGACCGGTGGTCAGCTTGTGCGCAACAGAGGCTATAAGCTTGGGAATCGAACTCCCTCCGGCGCAGTGCACGTCGAAGGGAATGCCGAGTTTACCCTCAAGGGCGGCAAGATCGAGGACAATATTGCGTATTCTGATGGCAAAGGCGGCGGAGTGTGCGTGGTCGATCGCGGCCTGCAGCAGGGTGGTAGGGACCATACCGCTTTCACTATGAAAGGTGGCTCCGTATCGGGTAACTCCGCTTCCGCCGGCGGAGGCATCTATACCTATTCAGATGACGTCAAGCTCAGTGCGGGCGAGATCAAGGACAATACTGCTCGGAATATGGGTGGCGGCGTATATAGCGAAGGCAACGAGTATCTCGTCTATAGCACGCTCCATATCGAAAACGCTCTCGTTGTTGATAACCATGCGAAAAAGCAGGGCGGCGGCATGTGGTTCTGCCCGACCGGAGATGCCAAGGTCTACGTCCAGAACGGTGGCCTGATCGCCAGGAACTCGGCCGATGAGGCGGGAGACGACCTCGTCTTCACCGGCTTCAAAGACGCCAAATACAAACTGACCTTGGCCAACCGCGCTCCGGGCGGCGGAAAGGTCAGCTGGTACAGAGACGGTGGGCTGTTTAACCC
>CAUDYH010000080.1 GCA_958453575.1 uncultured Collinsella sp. | reverse complement strand
TTACTTTTGCGCCTTCGGGCAACGCGTGGATCGATGCCATGCAGCCTGGTGTGTCGAAGGCCTCGGGTATCGCGCAGCTCGCGGAGCATTACGGC
This sequence comes from uncultured Collinsella sp., assembly GCA_958453575.1. Classification (GTDB taxonomy): domain Bacteria; phylum Actinomycetota; class Coriobacteriia; order Coriobacteriales; family Coriobacteriaceae; genus Collinsella. The sequence continues at coordinate 6,194 of CAUDYH010000080.1, read as the reverse complement.
ATTGGACGCGACGAGGTCATGGCGTTTGGCGACTCGATGAACGACTACGAGATCATTCGCTTTGTCGGCACGGGCTGCGCGATGGAAAACGCGCGCCCCGCGCTCAAGGCGGTGGCCGATCGTGTCGTAGGCTGCAACCGCGACCACGCCGTTCAGCATGAGCTCCGTCGCGTGCTGGAGAGTCTCTCCTAATCCGGCGGCTGGCGACGTTCCTTTTCTGCCGACAGTGGGGGACAGTCCTTGCAGCTTTTTGCGAAGAGTGTCCCCAGTGACTAGTCTTAAGAACATCCCCAGTGACTGGCCAATGACTAGGCGAGGGCGGCCATGATGGTGCGGGCGACGCCGTCGTGGTCGTTGTCGTATTCGGTGATGGCGTCGGCGGCCTCGCGGTCTTCGGGCTCGGCGTTGATCATGGCCATGCCGTGGCCCGCTGCCTGCAGCATGGGGATGTCGTTGATGTTGTCGCCGAACGCCCAGGCGTCGGCGAGACGCTCGCCCAGATGCTCACATAGCCACGTGAGGGCTGTCCCCTTGGTGGCGCCCTCACCCATGACCTCGATATTCATGGCGTAAGAACGCGTGATCTCAATGCCTCCGAGCGTGTCGAGCGCCGCCGCGATGGCGTCGCGATCGGCCGGGTCGTGCCAGTACATGGCGATGCGTTCGAGCGTCTCGACCTCGTCGATCTTGCTGTCGATATCCATGTCGATCGGTGTTCGTGTGCGCTTGAGCGAAGCCGCGATGTGGGGGTCGCCGCCGCAGAACTCATCCAGGCGCCCGTAAAGCGAGCGGGGGAGGAAGCACTGTCCATCCGCGAAGATATCGAAGGTCACATCGTGGCCGGCGGCAATGCGATGGATGCGGTGGGCAATGCCGCAATCGAGCGGACGGCTCAAGATGCGCGTGGCGCACGAGGCGTCGGTGGGCACATCGTCGTCGAGTTGCCAGACGCTGGCGCCGTTGGCACAGACCGCGTAGTGTACGGCGGAATGGGCGAGAATGGGCTCAAAGATGCCCGACAGCGGACGCCCCGTGCAGGGAACAAACTCGATGCCACGACGTACGAGCTCGTCGAGCATTGCCCAAGTGGCGTCGCTCATCTGCTTATCGCTCGTCAGCAGTGTTCCGTCCATATCGGAAAACACAATCATTTGATGCAGCCCTTTCTATTGGCAAAAAAGCGTGGCCAAGGGCTTGGGTCCCTGGCCACGCTCAAGATCTATAACGGTCCGCGTCCTATCGGTCGGCGAGTGGCTTGTACTCCAGCGGCTCGATCACCGGACGATAGGCCGGGCGAATAATACGGTGCGCGCAGAAGAGCTCTTCCATGCGGTGCGCCGACCAGCCGGCCATGCGGGCGACGGCGAATAGCGGCGTAAAGAGCGTCTCGGGCACGCCGAGCATCTTGTAGATAAAGCCTGTGTACAGGTCGATGTTGGCGCAGATGGGCTTGGTCATGCCGTGGTCGCGCATGACCTGGGGTGCCAGGCGCTCGATACGCTCGATGAGTGCGAATTCCTCGCCCAGGTCCTTCTTGGCGGCAAGTGTGCGCGCGTAACGGCGGCATACCTCGGCGCGCGGGTCGCTGAGCGTATAGACGGCGTGGCCCATGCCGTAGATGAGGCCCGTGCCGTCGAAGGCCTGCTTGTCGAGGATCTTGCCCAGGTAGGCCGCGACCTCGTCCTCGTCCTCCCAATTGGAGACATGCGCACGGATGTCCTCGTGCATGGACACGACCTTGGCATTGGCACCGCCGTGGCGCGGGCCCTTGAGCGAGCCGATAGCCGCGGCGTAGGCGGAATACGGGTCGGTGGCCGAAGACGACAGCACGCGGCAAGCGAAGGTGGAGTTGTTGCCGCCGCCGTGCTCGGCATGCAGCATGAGCATCACGTCGAGCAGCATCGCCTCATCGCGGGTGAACGCCATGCCGCCGCGCAGGACCTGTAGGATGGTCTCGGCGGTGGAGAGACCGGGCGTGGGGTGCGGCACGTGAACCTCGGAGCCGCGAAGCTTGGCGACCGAGGCCATGTGTGCGAAGGCGGCGATGCGCGGGAGACGTGCGAGCATGGAAATGGCGACGTCGATCTCATGCTCGGGCGTAATCGCGTCGGGCTCGGCGTCGAAGGCGTAAAGCAGCAACACGGCGCGCTGGAGCACATTCATGATGCTCGACGACACCGTGGTCATGGGGAACTCTTTGACGTATTCGTCGCTCAGATGCCTAAAGGCGCCCAAGCGCTCGCAAAAACCGTCGAGCTCCTCTTTGTTGGGCAGCGAGCCCGTGATAAGCAGATAGGCGACTTCTTCGTAGCCATAGCGATTCTCGGACTGGGCATTGTTGACCAGATCCTCGATGCTATAGCCGCGCAGCGTGAGCTTGCCCTGGTCGGGCACGACTTTGCCGTCGACCTTGTTGTAGCCGTGCACGTCCGAGATACGGGTAAGGCCCGCGACCACGCCCGAGCCGTCGGCATTGCGCAGGCCGCGCTTGACGTTATGCTCGACGAACAGACCCTCGTCGTACGGATCAGTCGGCAGGCCGTGGTAGAGGTTTTCGCTTTCGGGCGAAATCTGGCGGCTCGCCTCATAATCCAAGACCAGGCGGCTCAGATGGTCATCGAAGCGGTAGTAGATTTTCTTGGCGTCGTAAGCCATGCGCGCTCCTCTCGGGGCCGTATGGGGGGCGGCGTGCTTGGGTGCAGATGCGCCGGCCTGTTCCCGTACGGCCTGTTCGCTACAGGCGATACATAAAGTTAAAGACGTCCTCGCGCTGGATGGACACGTTGACGCCCGAAAGCTCGCCGGCCTCGGCCAGCGCCTTCTGCAGCTCGGCGAAGTCGAGCTTGGACTCGGCGGTATCGGCCAGCATGGTCATGGTGAAGATGTCCTCGATAATGGACTGCGTGATGTCGCGGATGTCGACGTTGGCCTCGCCCAGAACGCGGGTGACGCCGGCGACGATGCCGGGGCGGTTCTTGCCAAGGACGGTGATGACGATACGGGAGGACGAGATCTCGGCCATGGGAAACCCTTTCGCGTGATTGCGGCGCGCGCGGGGCGCTCCGCTACGGTACAGTGTTCATCATTGTACCTGTCTGGCGCAAAAAAGGCGCGCTCGCTGCGGCGTTACATGCCTGCAACATGAGCGTAAGGGGGAAGGCCGCACGGGGAAGAGCCGTCTAGCGCGTGTCCGGCTCGTGTTGGGTTGATTTCCGATCTCAGCCGAACACATTGAGCGGACAGGCCGTTCCCGCAGTCAGCCGAACGCCTCCGACGGCTGATTCCGAACTGGAAGCGGAGGGCATCCCCGCCCTTCGGTAGGGGATACCGCTCCGCGGCGCATGCCGCGGGCGGCGCCCCTATCGGACCACCGTGACCTCAGTTGGGATGGGCCCAGCACTGCCGCGTACTCGGTGAGCTAGAGCCAACTGTTCGTCTTCACGTCGCGTATGGCGATATTTCGGTCGTCCGGCTCGGTGATGCCGTAGCCGAACGCCTGGAGCGTCTCGATGGACTCCTGGATCCTCTGTTGGAACATGGGACCCGGATCGACCCTCGGCCCGAGGTGCCCGCGCCAAAGGCACGGCGTGGCGCGCAGCATGTTATGGATTTTGGAGATGGGCTCGATGTCGGCGTAGACGTTGAGCGTCGCCATGGCGTCCTTGTGGCCGAGGATCGATTGGAGCGCCTTGATATCGCCGCCTTGGCGGATCCACTGCGTTGCGAACGTGTGGCGAAGGCCGTGGAACGTGATCAGCTCGTCGTTGGTGCCCATGAGGCCGTTGGTCTCCGAGAACGTCTTGAACGCCCTGCGGATATAGCTTGTCGTCGCGAAGGTCGCGCCCGGCTCCGACAGGATGTAGCAGTCCCCGATCTCGACCGCCCCGGTAAGGCCGCGCAAGCGCAGCTTTCCGCAGTCGATCTCGTGGGTCTCCTTCAGGAAGGGGAGTAGGCCGACCGGGTCGATGGGGATACCCCTGGCGTCATGGGTCTTGGTGTCCTTGATGAACGAACCCATTCCCTTCGCGTACGCCACCGAGTGTCCGATCGAGATCAGGCCCGTCTCGAAATCCACATCGCACCACCGAAGGCCGCAGACCTCGCCGATTCGCATCCCCGTGTGCAGGGCGAGTACGACCGCCCTCTAATCCTCGGCGGACCAATCGAGTCCGAACTCCTTTCGGGCATCCTCTTCGCTCATGACTTCGAGAAGGTCTCCGGGTTGGCAACGAAGGGCGAGGCATAGCTGCTCGAGTGTGTTGAAGCGAATGCCGCGAATATGCCCTTTTTTAATACGGGACAGGTTCACGGGCGTGGTTCCAATCCTTTCGGCAAGTTCGTTCGAGGAAATCTTTCGCTCGGCCATGATCTTGTCGAGGCGAACAATTACGGGCATGGCGTTTCCTTACGCAATCTCGTCGGAGTCGAGGTACAGCTCTCGGGCGTACAAGAAGAGCTGGGAAAGCATGAACAGGACGATGCCGAGAACCAGAGAGGTCCAATCGAATGATGAAGCGATCTCTTGGGCGCCGACGGCCCCCTCGCCGCCAAACATCGAAACGGAGGTTTTGAGTGAGCCGGCGTAGAGGCTGGTGGCAGCTTGAACAACGAAGAGAATGCCGAGCACCTTCAAGCATGTCGCAGACCCTTTCTTGAAGGGGTCTCCGCTCTTGATCGTCCACACGAGAACGGCGCTGAGGATGGTCGTAGCGATACCGATGACGGCAGGGACCAATGTCGAGATCGCAAGGGCTGGATACGCGGGGGAGTCTGCAATTACAGGGTTGTCGAGCACTTCGATTGCTGGCTTTAAGGAGAACGCCACTTGTGCGATGGCGGTGGCGCAAAGGGTCGCAGAGGCTATCGCACATGCGATGCGGAAGGAATGAAGCCGGGGAGTGCGATTGTCGGAACTCATAATAACCTCCGAAGAATTTAAAAAACTCAGGTTACTTTTTAACAGTTTATGTTAAATTGACTTTGCCGGCAAGTAATCACAGCATGCTGCAACCGAAACCCCTCTAGATTGGAGAGGATTATGTTCAGTACTGTTAAGTCGTGTAAGCTCTTGGTTTTCCTCGGCCTCGCTCTTTGTCTGTTGCTGCCGGGAGCCCCCGCCTTTGCGGATACCCCGATGCCTCCTTCCCAGGAGAGCAGCCAGTGTGCCCTCGTTGAGCCCCTCGGGTATACGGACGACGTCGTCGATACCTACTGGAGCTACAGCTGTCCTCGCGGCGTAAGCGGGCACAGCATCTCGATGTTCAACATCTCTTACAAGACGATCTCCTACCGAAATGGCTATCGCCGATCCGCGCATCATAGGGAATCCCGCCTCGCTGCAATGTGCTCCTGTGGTGTTCTTGGCACAACTGATAAATGGCAATTTGTCTATAGCACCTACTAGATGCGAGGAAGGGCCGAGCATTTTGTTCGGCCCCTCTGTTCCGACTGGATGAGGTTAAGGTTGGCGATGAATATGCTCAAAATCTCGAAGGCGATCTTTAGGTCGCTTCTCTCCTCCAGGTCGCTCTGTGTTGTCGTTGTTGCGTTGATGGTTCTTTGTGCTCTGCCCGTCTTCAGGAGCGCGGCTGGCATCGACGGACGGGTCGAATACCTCGAGTCGGGAATAACCCGTGTTGAGCAGGAATTGTCAGCATCCTATGCGGATGCGCTTGTGAATGCGGGGGAGGACGGTGTCTATACCTCTTCATCAAGCATGCCCGCGCTTCTGTACCCTCTTGCCGCGGGACGTCTTATCTTGGCACCGCTCTCTCCCCTACTTCCGTTTCTGCAGATATCGGATGGAGAGTACACCTATTATGACGGATCGAAGGAGTACTTGCTATGGGTCGCAACGGCCGTTGCCGTCTCGTTCCTTGCCGCGCGTCTTAACAAACGTGAAAAGCTCATCATCCAGGCACCGATGGGCGAGCTGGGTAGACTTGTTGCATCGAGCGTATGGGCGAGTGTTTTTGCAATGCTTGCCGTCCTCGCCATCAATCTTCCAGGGATAATCGCCGCGCTTGTGAAGAATGGCCCGGGCTCGCCGTTCTATCCGATAGGCTACATTCAATATGCGACTCCGGTTATCAAACCGGCTTGGCTGGTGTTCGCGCAGACGGCCATCTTGCAATTCTTGGTGGCAGCGTTCATCTCGCTTGTCGTTCACCTTGCCGTGAAGATTGCCAATAACC
>CAUDYH010000079.1 GCA_958453575.1 uncultured Collinsella sp. | reverse complement strand
CGCGAAGCGCGCAGCGGAGCCCTTTGCATGTCCGAGGACGTTTTGGAAAGTAACCCAAAGCGGCCCGGCGATCCTGCGGGAGTTAAACCCCTTTAGAACTTGTCGTGGAAGGTACGCGAAATGACCTCGTCCTGCTGCTCCTTGGTGAGCGTGTGGAAGTTCACGGCATAGCCGGAAACACGGATGGTCAGTTGCGGGTACTTCTCGGGGTGAGCCTGAGCGTCGAGCAGCGTCTCACGGTTGAAGACGTTGATGTTCAGGTGGTGGCCACCCTTCTCGGCGTAAGCGTCGAGCATGTGGACCAGGTTATCGGCCTGAGTCTCGGAAACTTCAGAAACCTTCATAATGTGTCTCCTTCGATCGATAGGCGCCGGCCGAAACCAGCGCACTAATCAGTAATCGTTATTGTTAGTATAGCACTAACAATAGTTACTCGCCCAGCTGATCAAGGTCGATATCACCAAAGAACACCTGGTCCTCCTTGCCGAGCGCACCCGGGATGATGGAGAAGGTGTTGGAGATGCCGTCCTGAGCATCGCGGAACGGGAGCTTGGAAACCGAAGACAGCGAAGCGATGGCGCCGTGGCTATCGCGCTTGTGCATGGGGTTAGCACCCGGGGCGAAGGGCTGGCCAGCCTTGCGGCCATCAGGCGTAGAACCGGTCTTCTTGCCGTACACGACGTTGGAGGTGATGGTCAGAACCGAGGTCGTGGGCACGGAGTTGCGGTAGGTGTCGTTCATGCGGATGTACTCCATGAACTGGTGCACAACGTCGTGAGCGATCTGGTCGACGCGGTCGTCGTCGTTACCGTACTTGGGGAACTCGCCCTCGGTCTCGAAGTCGACGATGATGCCGTTCTCGTCACGGACGGGGTGGACCTTGGCGTACTTGATGGCGGACAGGGAGTCAGCCACGACGGAAAGGCCAGCGATGCCCGTAGCGAACCAACGATGCACGTGCTTGTCGTGCAGAGCCATCTGGATGCGCTCGTAGCAATACTTGTCGTGCATGTAGTGAATGATGTTCAGCGAGTTGACGTACACGCCAGCGAGCCACTTCATCATGTCGTTGTACTTGGCCACGACGTCGTCGTAATCGAGCGTATCGCCCTCGACGGCGCGATACTTGGGACCGACCTGCTTCTTGGAGACCTCGTCAACACCGCCGTTGAGTGCGTAGAGCAGGCACTTGGCCAGGTTGGCACGGGCGCCGAAGAACTGCATCTCCTTGCCGATGCGCATGGAGGACACGCAGCAGGCAATGCCGTAGTCGTCGCCGTGGTAAACGCGCATGAGATCGTCGTTCTCGTACTGGATCGAGGAGCTGGCGACAGAAGTCTTGGCGCAGAACTTCTTGAAGTTCTCGGGCAGACGGGTCGACCACAGAACGGTCATGTTGGGCTCGGGGCTGGTGCCCATGTTCTCGAGCGTGTGCAGGTAGCGGTAGCTCATCTTGGTAACGAGCGTACGGCCGTCAACACCCATGCCGCCGATGGACTCGGTGACCCACTGCGGATCGCCGGTAAACAGGGCCTGATACTCGGGAGTACGGGCGAACTTGACCATGCGAAGCTTCATGATGAAGTGATCCACGAACTCCTGAATCTGTTCCTCGGTGAAGGTGCCGTTGGCAAGGTCGCGCTCAGCGTAGATGTCGATGAACGTGGAGGTGCGGCCGATGGACATAGCGGCGCCGTTCTGCTCCTTGACGGCAGCGAGGTAGGCGAAGTACATCCACTGGATGGCCTCCTGCGTGTTGGTAGCAGGGTTGGAAATGTCGAAACCATAGGTCTCGGCCATCATCTTGAGCTCGCCGAGGGCGCGGATCTGCTCCTGCAGCTCCTCACGATCGCGAATGTTGTCGGCGGTCATGACCGTCGGGGTGGAAGCCTTCTGGGCCTCCTTGTCCTTGATCAGGTAGTCGACACCGTACAGGGCGACACGACGGTAGTCGCCAATGATGCGGCCGCGGCCATAGCCATCGGGCAGACCGGTGATGATGTGGGCCGAACGGCAGGCGCGCATCTCGGGGGTGTAGACATCGAAGACGCCGGCGTTGTGGGTCTTGCGCTCGAAGGTGTAGCGCTCGACAACGTTCTCGTCGATCTTGTAGCCGTGCTGGCTGGCAGCCTGGCAAGCGATGCGGATACCACCGTTGACGTGCAGCGCACGCTTGAGCGGCTTGTCGGTCTGGAGGCCGACGATGGTCTCCTTGTCGCGATGGGCGTTATCGATGTAGCCAGCGGGGTGGCTCACGATACCCGTGACGGTCTTGGTGTCCATATCGAGGACTCCGCCCTGCTCGCGCTCCTTGAGCAGCAGGTCGAGAACCTCGCCCCACAGCTCCTTGGTACGCTCGGTCGGGCCGGCGAGGAACGACTCGTCGCCCTCGTAGGGGGTGTAGTTCTTCTGGATGAAGTCTCGGACGTCAACCTCTCCCGTCCAGATGCCTTCCTTGAAGCCTTCCCATGCCTCCTGCATTGTGTAACCACGCTCCTAGTTACGTGTAATGCGGCGCTCTCTCACACCGCTGCTTATTGAATTCTTGAATGTTAGACCTGCATGACCGGCTTCATTCGCTTTCCGCCGCACATTAGCACAGGGAAAAACGTTTATTCACCTTGGTCTTGCAACCCTAAACCCAAGATTTCACCCGTTAGTGAAGGATAACATAGCCACCCCCTTCATCAGGGCTGTTATATGTTCCTTTTTTTGTGTCATTAGAGCGTTTTCAACAAATCCGCAGGAAACGCGCCCGCCATCAGCTACCGTTCACCGAATTATTTGATATTTCCCCTTGCCTTTATACGTCCTTCACTCTAGCTGTTATGCCAGCTTTAGCAGGGTAAAGTGCCCCAGAGACCCCACAAAAACTGCAAGGCGGCCACGGGATTTCCCCCGGGGCCGCCCTGTGGCGTGGCTAGTTATTTAGCTTTGATTGCCGCTTGGCATTAGGCGGCTGCGGTGGCCTTGTCGGTCGTTGCCTTGCTGTGGCTCTGGCCCTCAAAATGCTTGTAGCACCAGCTGGTGACCAGCGGGGTCAAAATAGCCGTCACGATTGCGCAGGCAGCAACCTGTGCCGTAGCCGTCGCGAGCACGGCGCCGCCGTACATGGCCCCGTTGACGCTTGCCATGGCAGCAGGCGTGGCCACATTGGCTCCGGCGCAGCTCGAAATAGCCGCACCTGCGACACCCGTACCGCCCGTGAGCTTATCGACCGCGATGACGGGAATTGCAAAGACCACCGAGCAGATCACGCCGAGCAGAATACCGGGAAGACCGCCATTAATGAGCTGGCCAAAGGTCATGGTCGAGCCCATGGCAAAGAAGACGAGCACGATGATGGCGGAAAGTGCCGGTGCCATCATCTTCTTAAAGCTGGGGAAGAGGTTGCCCAGAATAATGCCGACGACGATCGGCAGGATGGCGCCCACGAGCGACCAGCCGATTGGAGCCTGACCGGCGGCACCAAGGACAATCATCGTGACCGGAGGGCCGACAACCAGCGTGGTGATTGCGACGGCGCCACGTTCGGCCTCATTGCCCATGGTACCCATCAGACCAGCGTACATAGCGTTGTTGGCACCCGTGCAAGCGGCCAGCATCACCATGGCCGAGATGCCAAACAAGTTGTCGTTGAACACATAAAGGATGAGCAGCGACACGGCAACGACCACGATTTGCTTGACGGCAATGATGATGGCGCCGCGAGCAGCGGCGGCAGGAGCGCTCTTAAACGAAATCGTCGTGCCGACGATGAGCAAAAAGGCGCCAACAAGCGGGCCTGCGCCCTGCTGGGTCATGCCAAGCGTAAAGCTGCCGAGCGTTTTGAACAGGTCGGGGAATAGCGTGTTGAGCAGGCAGCCCAGCAAAAGTGGCACCAAAATATTGGCGCCCGGGATGGAGGACATCTTAAAGAACGGCTCTTTTGTTGCCGACGCCTCCACCGCAGTCGATTCACTCATTTATATCTCCTTTTGATGCGTGCGACACGCGGTCACACGCTCCTGTGCCAGAAAGAAGGCGACGGTCCCGAGTCGCAGGAGCCGTCGCCGAATTAACGTCGCGGGGTAATTACCCGTCCAGAACGATGCCACCGTCGCAGTCACCGATCTCGCCGTTCACGAAGCTGGCGAGATCGGAAGCGAAGAAGAGCACCATCTGCGCAGGCTCGCTGGCCTGGGCGGCGCGGCCCAGAGGAATACCGTTGATGATGCGCTGAGAGTTCTCGTCAGAAAGAATCGAGGTCATATCGGTAAGGGTGAGCGACGGGCATACAGCGTTGCAGCGGACGCCAAACTTGCCGCCTTCCTTGGCGACTGCCTTGGTTAGACCGTTAACACCTGCTTTGGAGCTGGCGTAGGCAGCGGTGCCGAGCAGGCCACCACCGATCTTGCCCGCAACGGAACTCACGTTGACGATAGTGCCGGCATGGGCCGCCCTAAAGTGCGGGTACACGGCATTCATCATAGTGAAGGTACCGTTGAGGTTGATGTCGATGGTGCGACGCCACTCGGTGTCATCGATCTCGTCGAACTTCTTGGTGCTGATGACGCCAGCGCAGTTGATCAGGATGTTGGCTTGCGGCAGGTCCGTAAAAATCTGCTCGACGGTCTCGCGCGCCTTGGGTGCATCGGCAACATCGAGCTGGTAGAACTTGTTGCCCTCGCCAAGCTCGGCCACCGCGGCCTCGCCCTTAGCAGCGTTCCTTGCGATGAGCGCGACGTGTCCGCCGCCCGCAACGATACCCTTGGCAATCTCGAGGCCAATGCCCTGAGTGCCACCGGTAACGATCGCGGTTTTGCCCGTGAAGTCAAATGCCATGACTCCAACCCCCTTGATTCAGGTGTCTCCTTGCGGGAAGTTGGAGCATCGCACGTGGCGATAAATGAGTCCCAGTCGTCATGGTGGTGACAACCCCTCGCCTAACCGCGTGCATAATAATTCTTTGAAACGCTACAATTATTGAATGATTTTAATTCTTTATACGCTCTTTATATCAACTGGCAGTCGAGTAGATTTTTGAAACATGTCTCAAATTCTGCCGATTAGGGTGTGCGTTCGTGGGTATCATCTTCCACTGAAAATAGTTTCTAGTGTTAGGGGTTTTCGGTGGAAGATACCGATTTCCATGAGCTTGGACGTCAGCTCTTAACTGAGTTTGGCAGCATGCATCAGCGCATTTCGCGCTTTGTGGACAAAGCCCTCAGTGGTGAGATGGCCGTCATGCGCGCCCTCATGCGCGCAGGCGGTTCGCTCACGCCGAGCGAACTCGCTGATCGCGCCTGGGTCTCGAGCGCCCGCATCGCCAATATCTTACGCACTCTCGAAGCCAAGGGCTGGATTGAGCGCGAGCACTCAAAGACCGATCGTCGTCGCGTACACGTCATAGTGACCGACAAGGGATTCCAGGATCTCGAAATCAAACGCCGGGAATTCGAGGACCGCACCGCGGCTTTCCTCGAACAGCTCGGCGAAACAGATACCCAAGAGATGGTGCGCCTTCTAAGACGTGCCAACGAAATTATCGACCGCAACCAAGAAAGGAGAGATGCCAAGTGAGGATTCTCAAGCTCTTTAAAAAGCATGTCCTGGCACTGTTCGCTGCTATCGTACTTATCGTAATCAGTTGCAACGCCGATCTGGCACTGCCAACCTACATGAGCGACATCGTCGACGTGGGCGTGCAGCAAGGCGGCATCGCCTCGCCCGTACCCGACACCATTCGCGCCGAATCGCTCGATGACCTTGAGCTCTTTATGAGCGCCAAGGACGCCAAGACGGCAGAAGCTGCGTTTGGCAAGGCAGACAAAAACGGCATTCGCACGTACAAGGGAACAGAGGATGAGCGCGCCGACGGCAGCAAGCTCGCCGATATCATGAGCCTGCCCGAAACCGTCGTCCTTTCGCTCAACCAGGGCATCGACGCCAGCTCCATGGGCGACATGATGGGCACGTCCAGCGAAAAAGACAACAGCGCCGCCCAGGCCATGCCCACCCCCGAGCAGATGGCGGCAATGACGCCCGAGCAGCTCGCCGAGATGCAGCAGAAGGCCGCAGCGGCGCAGAACATGCAAAAGCAGATTGATGCCGACGGCGGTAAGATCACCATGAAGAGCCTGCGCCTGGGTGTCGAGGGCGGTCTGGTAGACCAAAGCAAGCTCGTCGAGGGCGCCAACGAGATGGCTGACAAAATGGGTTCCATGTCGGGCTCCATCGTCACTCAGCGCGCCGTGAGCTATGTGCAGGACGAGTACAAGGCACAGGGCATCGACCCCGCCGACGTGCAGAACGCCTACCTAGGCCGCATGGCGACCACGATGTTTGGTCTGTGTCTGGTGTCGCTGGTC
>CAUDYH010000078.1 GCA_958453575.1 uncultured Collinsella sp. | reverse complement strand
ACCGCCAGTCACTTTGCGACCAGCTCAACTCCGCCTTGGCCGCCCACGGCTGGGGCGCCATCTACGGCACCGTGGAATAAGCCTCGAGGCCGGCGATTTGGCCCGTTTCCCGACCTTGGCGAGGCTTGTTTTAGGGCTTGTGGCCAAAGAAGGGCAAATATGAGTACTGTTACCCTTTTAGTAGCAGCGATTCTTGGTCGAAATCGGCAAAACTCGACTTGAAACTCCCCAATCACCGTCAGCTAGCGCCAAATTGGAAGTCGATGGTCACTCATTAACGTACAGTTCTTATAACTTTGTTCATTATTTTCCGCACCTAAAATGAAACGCCGTTTGTGACAGTACTCACAAACGGCGTTTTTTGACCACTGGCGTGTCTGGCAGGCGGCAAGCACCACCCGAATCCGCATTTTGAACGCGCCCGAATCGGTTCTGGAGCCGGTTTTCGCGCTCTTACTCGTCCTTGGGCGCGGGATGCTTGCAGATCACACTCATGTAGATCATGCCAAGTACGGCCGCGGTGACAGAGCCAGCGAGAATAGCGGCCTTGGCGGCCAGAACCTCAAACTGGGCCGTCGGGAAGGCAAGGCCGCTGATGAGGATCGACATGGTAAAGCCGATGCCACCCAGAATGCCCACACCGGCAATCATGTGCCAGTTGACATTGCGCGGTAGCTCGCAGGCCCTAAGCTTAACCAGGGCAAACGTCATGCCAAAGATGCCGATCGGCTTGCCCAGCAGCATGCCAAAGTACACGCCGAGCGTCACCGGGTCGGTGAGCAGCGTGCTCATGTCCACACCCACTAGGCGAACCTGTGCGTTCACGAACGCAAAGATCGGCAGAATCACAAAGTTGACCGGCGTGGAGATCAGACGCTCCATGCGGATGAGCGGCGGGGTCACGCGGTGCATGACGCGCTCGACCTTGGTGGTCGAGACGGTAAAGTCATGCTGGCCCAGGATGTGTGCCTCGTCATCGTAGCGATCATCGAGCAGCGGCAGGCACTCGCCCAACCAATCGGTGAGGCTATCGAGCTTGACGCCGCACTTGGCCGGGATGGTAAAGGCCAAGATGACACCAGCAAGCGTGGCATGTACGCCGCTCTTGAACATGCAGAACCACAGCAGCAGACCCAGTACCGAATACGGGGCAAGGCGGTAATGCTGCGTCTTGTTGAGCCACACGAGCGCGCAGGTCACAAGCGCGGCGGCGCCCAACCAAAACGGATTGGGGCTCTGACCGTAGAAGATGGCGATGGCGGCGATGGAGATGAGGTCGTCGGCGATGGCGAGCGTCGAGAAGAACACGCGCACGCCGTTGGGCACGCGATTGCCCAAAAGCGACAGCACGCCCAGCGCAAAGGCAATATCGGTTGCCATGGGAATGGCCCAGCCGTTGTGCGCGCCGGCATGGTTAAAGATCAGATAGATGCAGGCGGGAACGACGACGCCGCCCACGGCCGCCAGCATGGGAAGCATGGCCTGGCGCGGGTTTTTGAGCTCGCCGACCGTCATCTCATACTTGAGCTCAATGCCCACCAGCAAAAAGAAAATCGCCATGAGGAAGTCGTTGACGAAAAGCTCGACGGTGAGACCGGCCGTAAGGTTGCCCAGACCCACATACAGCGGGGTCTCCAAAAAGTGATGGATGGCCTCGTAGGCATCGGTATTGGCGCAAATGACGGCGGCGATGGCGGCGAAGACCATGACGGCGGCGGAAATCGTGCCGTTCTCGGCGATGCGCTCCCAGATGTCGTGACGTTCAAAGCGCTTGCGCTCACGAACGTTGAACAGCTGCTCAGTTGCTGCCATGGGCGGCTCCTTTCACGGGAAAGCTCCCGTCTTAAAAAAGCACGGCCCGCCCAAGTGGCGGCGCCGCGCTCTAACGTATTACGCTTGCATCTAGCCTACCCTGCACGACAAGCACGCAGGCGTGGCCGAAAAGCGGAACCACAGGTTGAACATTATTTGTTCAACGGCACGGGCATACCTGTCCAAGAGACGACGCGGCGCCGTGCACAAAAAACGACCGGAGCGCGGGGCGTCCGCGGTCCGGTCGTGGCGTTTGGTCAACTAACCTAGCAGGCGGCCATGATGGGGGCAGCGACCTGCTTCTTACGGGAGAGGACGCCCGGCATCCAGACGCCGTCGTGCTCGTCGGCAATGCCCAGGCCCTTCTGAGCGGCCTCGGTCTCGCCCTCGAGCAGGACCTGCGAGCCCTCCTCCATGATGTCAGTGATGCACAGGACGATGCCGTCGGCACCTTTCTCGGCGGCGTAGGCGCGCATGGCCTCGCGAATCTCGTCGATCATGCCGAGTGCGCGGGTCTTGTCGACAGTCTCGTACTGGCCGATGAGCAGCTTCTTGCCGGCGAGCTCGAACATCTTGATGTCGTTGCCGACCATCTCGGCTGCGGTGAAGGAGCCGGACGGGCGGGTGAGGAAGACTTCCATGCCAAACTTGACCGGGTCGACGCCCACCTGCTCGCCAAGCTTGGCGGCGACGGCGCGGTCGACATCGGTGGTGGTGGGGCTCTTGAGCATGAGCGTGTCGGTCATCATGGCCGAGAGCAGCAGCTTGGCCTGAACGTCGGAAAGCTCAACGCCGAGCACGCCGGCGAGCTTGGTGACGATGGTGCAGCTGGAACCCCAGGGCAGGCAGATGTAGTGCAGCGGGCCGGCGGTCTCGAAGTCGCCGATGCGGTGATGATCGACAACGCCAAAGACCGTGGCATCCTTAAGACCGGCGACGGACTGGGCAGAC
The DNA here is from genome assembly GCA_958453575.1 of uncultured Collinsella sp. Classification (GTDB taxonomy): domain Bacteria; phylum Actinomycetota; class Coriobacteriia; order Coriobacteriales; family Coriobacteriaceae; genus Collinsella. Next base: position 3,599 of record CAUDYH010000078.1, on the reverse strand, counting down.
TCGTTGTGGTCGGTGAGGACGACGAGCTGACCGGCCTCGACGGACTCGATCACGCGGGGCTCGGCGATGCCGGCGTCGGCGAGCAGCTTGGCGGACTCTGCCGGAAGCTGGCCAAGGGCGCAAGCCTCGTAGGTGTTGCCGGCATACTCAACCTGGTTGAGCAGCTGGGACAGGACGACGGCGCTCATGATGGCGTCGTTATCGGGGTTCTGGTGACCAAAGACAAGAACGTTTGCCATGGATATCCTCCACTTGATATGTGTACTTGGACGTAGCTATGGTAGCACGCTGGCGCCGAGCCTTCGCAGACGGAAGGGCCACGGCATATTTTGGGGCAGGCACGGGGGCCAAGGCTGTCCCCTTTGCGCCATGTTGGTGCAAAGTAACCTGTCCCCCTTGCACCAGCTATTTACCGGCGGCGCGCAGGGCTACGTAGGCGGCACCGATGATGCCGGCGTCGTTTCCGAGCGAAGCGACCTTAATGGGCGTCTCGCGCGAGGCAGAGAGCGCATACTGCTTAAAGTGCTCGCGAACTGCGTCGAGGTAGACATCGGCCGAAGCGGAAGCACCGCCGCCGATCAGGAACATCTCGGGGTCGACCACGTTGGCAATAAGCGCCAGGGCACGGCCGAGATAGTCGGCCATGGTGTCGGCAGCTGCCAGCGCGAGCTTGTCGCCCTCGCGGCAGGCCTGGAACACGTCCTTGGAATCGGAGGGGCCGGTGAGCTCGATGGGCTCGACGCCCGCCTTCTTGCACTCGGCAAGGTAGTTGCTCACCACGCCGGTGGCGCTGGAATACTGCTCCAGGTGGCCATGGCCACCGCAGCCGCAGGTGCGCTCCTCAGCCGGGTTCAGGCACATGTGGCCAATCTCGCCGCCGGCGCCCACAACGCCCGATACCACATCGCCGTTAACGATAACGCCGCCGCCCACGCCGGTACCGATGGTGACCATCACCACGTTCTGTACGCCCTTGGCAGAGCCGAGCCAGGCCTCGCCCATGGCAGCGGCGTTGGCGTCGTTCTCGTACTTAACGACCGCGTCGGGGCAGTGCTCCTGGATGGCAATCTTGAGCTCGGGCAGGTTAATGGCAATGTTGGCCTTGACCTTGGCATCGCCCGATGCCGGGATGGGGCACGGAACGGCCAGGCCAATGCCCGCCACAAAGGCACGCGGAACCTGGGCCTTGGCGACCACCTGGTCGATAGCCTCGGTCACCGCGGCAAAGCCCGCAGCGTCAACGATGGGAGGCGTGGGCACGCTGGCCTTGGCAAGCAGGTTTCCGTCCTCATCGAACAGACCCTCCTTGACCGAGGTACCGCCGACGTCGATGCCGATGTAATACTGCTTAGGTTCCATGGGAGCCCGCCTTTCTCGTTTAAACATTGCCTGTATGGTACCGCTCCCAAGGCAAAAACCTACCAAAAAGGGACAGGTTTGTTTTGGCAGGTTTTATCTGGGAAAACGCGAATGACCGCTTAACACGACATTACTCAGATGTTTATCTAATTAGAGCGCTCTAATTTATATGCAAAGCGACTTTTAATTATATCTTTCTCGAACTTTTTCAATATATAATAGGGATGCTTAGGTGTTAACTATACTTTCTTTTATACTCAATCAAGTTGGAAAGGAGGTTCCATGATTCCCAAATACGAGGCGATAGCTGCAGATATTCTTCGCACTATCGAGGATGGCGCTCTTAAACCGGGCGACAAGCTTCCTACCGTCGTTGAGTTCTGCAAGCTCTATAGCGTTTCCAAAATCACCGTCAAACGAGCTATTGAACAAATCACCGAGGAAGGTCTTATTACCAGCCGGCGCGGATCGGGTACCTACGTTAAGGACACGGCGGGGCTTCCCGGCCAGGCGTTTTTCCAGGGCAAAAACGACCGTACCCAGGGTTTTTCGTATGAGCATCGCGGGGAAAAGGTGACCTCGGTGGTCTACGATTTCTCGATTGTTAATCCACCAGCGGACATCGCAGCCCAGCTGGGAATTGCCGAGGATGACTTTGCCTATCACATCGTGCGCGTGCGTCAGGCCGACGAGAAGCCCGTCGTTATCGAGTACACCTACATGCCCCTCGAGCTGATTCCAGGCCTTAAAAAGAAGGACCTGTACGGATCGCTCTACCGCTTCATCCGCGAGCAATGTGACCTGAAGATATCGAGCTTTCACCGTACCATTCGCGCCGTGGCAGCAACCGAGGAAGAAGCCGAGCGTCTGGACACCAAACCCGGCTCTCCCCTGCTCGAGCTCACCCAGATTGGCTTTTTGGACAGCGGTGCCGCCTTTGAGTATTCGACCTCGCGCAACGTTGGCGACCGCTTTGAGTTGCACAATGTAACGTTGGCGTAGGTTTTTGTAGTCATGCGGGCGCTCGTTTTGCGCTGCTTTGCGCGGCGCCCGCGCAACACAATGGAGGTATGAATATGTCCGATTTGATTAAACTGACGCCGATCTTCCGCAAGAAGATCTGGGGTGGCCGCCAGCTCGAAACCGTATTTGGTTACGACATTCCCGAAGGTCCCATCGGTGAGTTCTGGGCTATCTCGGCCCATCCCAACGGCGACTGTCAGATTGCCGAGGGACCGTACGCCGGCCACACGCTGTCGTGGCTGTGGGCCGAGCACCGTGAGCTTTTTGGCAATTGCGAGGGCAAAGAGTTCCCGCTGCTCATTAAGATTCTGGACGCCAAGGACGACCTTTCGATCCAGATTCATCCCAACGACGAGTACGCCGCCGAGCACGAGAACGGTAGCCTGGGTAAAACCGAGTGCTGGTACGTGCTGGATTGCGAGCCCGGCGCCACGATCATCGTCGGCCAGCGTGCTAAAGACCGCACCGAGGCCGCACAGATGATCAAGGACGGCCGCTGGGACGACATGCTCAACGTACTGCCGATCCACAAGGGCGACTTTTTCCAGATTGATTCCGGTACCGTTCACGCCATCAAGGCCGGCACGCTCATTTTGGAAACGCAGCAGTCGTGCGACGTGACGTATCGCCTGTACGATTACGACCGCCCCGGCACCGACGGCAAACTGCGTCCCCTGCACATTGAGCAGAGCCTCGACTGCATAAACTTTGACGCTCAGGCTCCGACCGACGGCACGGTGACCGCGCCCGAGGTGGATGGCGTGACCGAGCTCGAGTCTGGCTCCCACTACACCGTCGATCGCGTGCGCGTCGACGGCAGCAAGACCCTCGACCAGCGCTGGCCCTTCATGTGCCTGTCGGTCATCGACGGCGAAGGCACCGTCTGCGGCGACCCCGTCCACAAGGGAAGCCACCTGCTGGCTCCGAGCACCGTCAGCTCCATCGACCTCGAAGGCAAGATGGAACTGATCATCAGCCACCTCTAGGTCGCACCAACAACCCAAACGCAACAAGGGGCTCCCCCGTTCATTAACGGAGGAGCCCCTACTCGTATCTATATATCAGCCCACCCGGCTCTCCAGACCAAAAAGACGAACGAGCAGAGCGACGTTCGCAAGCAACGTTATCTAAGGACCTGGGCGGGCGTATGGGGCAACATCGGTCGCGAGTTCCGCACGCAAAGGAGGCCACTTAATGTGGCCTCCGTCTTGCGCAGG
>CAUDYH010000077.1 GCA_958453575.1 uncultured Collinsella sp. | reverse complement strand
GAACGCAGGCGCGATATCGTCGAGTACAGATTGTTACGAGCGCTATTGAACTCGGCATGGGGCCACAGCTCCATAGCCAGCGTCTCGCGGTCGACCAGTGTATCCATGCCCAGCGCAAGTCGCTCGGCAAGCGTCGCCGCTTTCTTGCGGCGCCACATCTTATCCGTGATGGGAAACCCGTCGCGCTCGGCGCGAAACGCCCCAAACATGCGGATCTCGATATGGCCAATCACATCGACACCCTCGGCATCGCCGGCCTGGAACAGACGCTCGCCTTCGCCCTCAAAGTCGTCACGCAGCGAATACCGCGACAGCTCGCGCACCGGGAGCTTCTTTCGAATTCTAGCAGCCGGCTCACCCAGACAATGCATCGCAAGACGCGCAAACAGCCGATACGACGGATCCAAAATCCCCGGGCGGTTCATGGACATCCAGGCTGCAAGGTCGCTATCGCGGCCCGCGGAGGCCAAATGCAGCGCCACCATCCAAGCCTCGGCACCACCGACCTGCGTCCGACTCAAATCGAGCAGCTCTGCCTCTTCGCGCACCGATACCATCGATGTATTGCGTAAGTACGCCGCGCGCTCTAGCAGCAGCGCGTTGTCGCGTATGTATCCAATCGATTCCTCGGCAAGCCTAAGCACCTGCACCGCACGGAATTTGGCATTGACCGGACGCCCCTCAGCCAACGACTGCCAGCCTTCTAGTATCAAGCCAAACAACTGGACTTGATTGTCACGCACACGCACGGCAAAACGGTCGAGCTCATTGAATGCCTGCTCGTCGGTCACCGGCATGCCGGCAAACAGGCGCCGCGCCGATAACACCATGCGCACCCAGATGGCGAGCGCTCGGATTCCACGCGCTTCAAGTGCCTCGAGCGTCAGAGCCATCTCGTCATCACGCTCGTCAGTCCCCGCATACGACCCATCAAATAGCTCCGTCAACATACGGTCCGCGCGCACAAACGTCCCCGCGATATCGAGCTCACAATCGTAGGCTTTATCCGTTTTGAGCCCCGCGAGGATCTCGCCACCCTTCGCCCGCTCGGTCAGTCCATGCTTTATCTCGACATGTGCGGACAGCATGTCGAGTGCGGCACAAGACGCCTCGCTTTCCAACGCCGTATGGCTTGCCGGAAGCCCCAGACCACTATCTCCATAACAGGCGGCCGTAAACGCGTGCGCCACCTTCCACGACACGGGATTGAGCTCGGAAATCGCTTGTTCGCCCGCACGCTCGATAATTGAGGCCATATACCGCGCAAGCTTTGTATTGGAGACGCTCACCGCCGCCAGATAGATGCCGAGCGCCTCGTCAGGCGTCGGCTCCGAGGCCCGGTCATCTGCCTCGGTCTTTCCCAGCGCCGCGCGGCAGACATCCCCTCCATGCCCCGTCAGGGCCAGATCGACCCCATACTGCCCGGCAAGCTCCAACACCGCACTGCGGTCCAAAAATGCGTCGGCGAGGTCCATCGCGGTATCGCAGCGCCCCGCTTTAATCAATATACGCGCCGCCCGCACAACGAGTTCGGGGCGAATTTCGGCGACCAGCTTGCGCAATCGCAGGCGTGCGTTGTCCTCGGTACCCAAGCAGGTAAAGCGCCGGTCTGCCGGATCAACGCCAAAAATGGGATAATCGCGGACAAGATAGGACTGGTCAATCGCCGAAAGCCTAACACCGCAAGCCTCGAGCTCCGAAATATTGCCCTCACCCATTAAGACCATCAAGCATGCCACACTAAACAGGGCGTTGTTCTCGAGCGACGCCAGATCAACAAGTGCCGCACCGTAGATATTGACGATCTCGTTTTCGAGCATCTGGGCAACGTCTCCCTGCCCGTATAGTCCCGACTGCATAGCCGAGACGAGCTCGGGCACGCCCTGCGTAAGCTGATAGAAGTCGAGCGACGTGCTGATCGAAAACGCCGATGCCCACGCCGAATACTCATAGGCATGCACCTTGAGCATCTGCGCGTTGACTTTAATCGAATCGCCCAGTCCGTGAATCAGCTGGCGATTCGAAGGACGGCAGCTCATAAAGACCCCAACCCCCATAGCACGCAGGGTTCGGATTCGGTCGATCAGCTCCTCGGTCTCGCTCTGGCTGAGGTTAGGCACGTTATCGATTGCAATCAGGGAGTGCGGTTTGTCCTTAAGCTCTTCGGTAACGACCTCGAGCTGCATAAACACCTCGCGCCCAATGGCGCGGTCTGCCTCGATGATTCGCACGGGGCCTCGCGTCGGATCGCTTTTAACCTCTTGGGCATACTGCAGCAGCACCGAGGTTTTCCCAAAGCCATCAGGCGCGTAGAGGACTACGATGCCGGCCTTTCGGCCCTTGGCGATAAGTTCGTTCATCAAGCGATCGCGCCGCACCATATAGCTACTGCCCAGCGGCATAAGCTCGAGGTCGTCCGTATTGCCCAAATCGTTAACCATGCCCGCTCCTCAACTCGACCACATGGACACCGTAACGCTAGACCATATGTATCGCTAGATGAATAGAGCGATGCTACGGTTTAGGATGTTTGTTGGTACGCAAATGGCAAGTTTTTGTTCAGCGTGGTCCGATTGAAACTTATCCCCCAACCAATCAGTCTTTGCGCAGGTCAATGCGCTTGCCAGCTTGTCCCATCCTTTGGCAGTGTACCTCAAATGAACGCTGTTCAATTATGTTGCGCAACTCACCTAGCGCCAGCTACCGTCTGCGACCTTTTCATAGCATTTATGCATAGTATCTGTTATGGAATGAATCATGCTGCACCAGATGTACCCGTCAAGTTCGCGGCAAGGTTTTCGTCAAGTACACGGCGTACGCTCAGCAAAAAGGCCCCCGCAAAGCGGAGGCCTTCGGCAAAGCTATGTCGAGGTGATAGGCTTTCGCTACTCGCAGAGCGAAAGGGCGGCCTCGTCGGCAACGACAACGCAGTTGGTGTGCAGCTGCAAGATCGAGGCAGGGCACTCGGGGGTAACCGGACCAAAGCACATGTCATGCACGGCCTGGGCCTTGGCCTCGCCATTGGCGACAACCAGGATCATGCGGGCATACATGATGGTCTGAGTGCCCATGGTGTAGGCCTGACGGGGCACGTCGTCGATGCTGTCAAACAGGCGGCTGTTGGCCTGAATAGTGCTCTCGGTAAGGTCGACACAGTGCGTACCCTTGGAGAAGTGGTCATCGGGCTCGTTGAAGCCGATGTGACCGTTGTTACCGATGCCGAGCAGCTGCAGATCGGGGTAACCGGCGGCAGCGACGATCTCGTCGTACTCAGAGCAGGCAGCGGCAGCGTCGGGATTGGAGCCATCAGGCACATGCGTGTTGTTCAGGTCGATGTTAATGTGATCGAAGAAGTTCTCACGCATAAAGTAGTGGTAGCTCTGGGGATCGTCGTGCGAAAGGCCACGATACTCGTCAAGGTTGTAGGTGCTGACCTCGGCAAAGTCGACGTCACCCTTCTTGTACCAAGCGGCGAGCTGCTTGTAGGCGCCAATCGGGGTGGAGCCGGTGGCAAGACCCAGCACGCAATCGGGCTTGAGGATAACCTGGGCCGAGATGATATTGGCGGCCTTGCGGCTCATATCCTCGTAGTCTTTAGCTTTAATGATCTTCATTACGCGTCCTTTCTCGTACAAGAGAGGCAAGGCTCCCCTTACAAGCACTTGCCCGCGGCCCGCGTCGGCCGCAACCAACGTGTGCGGCCACCAGGGCGAGGTCGCGTAATGTATGTGTCTCGTGTCTACCCGCGTCGAGGCCCCTGCCCGTCCACGGTGACCCAAAGCCGTTTAGCTTCGGACAAATCCCATCTTGCCACGGAGGGCGCCCTCTTTCAAGGGCGCCCTCCATAAACGTGTTTGAATTGTAGGCTAAAGGCAAAGCGCCCTGCTAGCGCTCGCGCGCAACGATGAGTTGGTCCATCTCCTCGACATGCTCGCCAACGGAGCCTTTGATGCTCGAGAACTCAACGGAGTTGCACACCAAGATGGGAACCGTCACATCGTAACCCTCGGCAGCAATTGCCTCGCGATCGAACTCGATGAGCACATCGCCCTTATGGACGATGTCACCCACTTGCGCATGTACAGTAAAGTGCTTGCCCTCAAGCTGAACAGTGTCCAAACCAACATGGATGAGCACGTCTAAGCCATCGACCGTGTTGAGCGCAACGGCGTGACCCGTGGGAAAAATGGCCTCGACCTTGGCGTCTGCCGGCGCAATCACACGCGTGCCGGTAGGCTGAATCGCCACGCCCTGGCCCAAAAGGCCGGTGGCAAATGTCTGATCATTGACCTCAGACAACGGAATGACGTCGCCCGAGATGGGAGCATCCAGCGTAAGGACTCGACCACGCATACCAAAAGACCTTAGGACTTTAGTGAACATGCTCCCCCTCGGACATACCAATCAAAATTGCCTTAACAGTTTACCACTTGGCACCCGTTTTTGACCATTAGGGAAGTTCGCGCTTGACAACCTCGACGATGTCGTCGACGACGCGCTGGGTCAGCTCGTGCGTCTCCGCCTCGGCCATAACGCGAACCAGCGGCTCGGTACCGCTCGGACGCACCAAGATGCGGCCGCGACCGTTGAGCTCCTTCTCGGCGGCAGCGACGGCGTCCCAAATGGGCTGGCAATCGTCCAGGCCGGCCTTGTTGTCGGAATGCACGTTGACGAGTACCTGCGGGTACTTCTTCATGATGCCGGCAAGGTCGGTGAGGGTGCGGCCGGTGCGCTTGAGCACGGCCAGCAGCTGCAGAGCCGTCACCAGACCGTCACCGGTGGTGTTGTGCTCCAGGAAGATGATGTGGCCGGACTGTTCGCCGCCGATGACGGCGCCGTCCGCGAGCATGCGCTCCAGAACGTAGCGGTCGCCCACGGCGGTCTGGACCATCTCGAAGCCCTGCTCCTTCATTGCGATGGAGAAGCCCAGGTTGCACATAACGGTCGAGACGATCTCGGAATTGGCGAGCTTGCCGCGAGCGGCCAGGTCGGAGCCGCAGATGGCAAGAATGTAGTCGCCATCGATCTCGTTGCCCTCGCTGTCCACGAACAGCACGCGATCGGCGTCGCCGTCGTGGGCCAGGCCGATGTCGGCGTGGGTGCGCAGCACGAGCTCGCGCAGGGGCTCAAGGTGCGTAGAGCCGCACTCAACGTTAATGTCGGTGCCGCAGTAATCGGTGTTGATGGCATGAACCGTGGCGCCTAGGCGCTGCAGCGCGGCGGGCGTGGTCTGGCAGGAAGCACCGTGGCCGCAGTCGACGGCAACAACCAGGCCATCGAGCCTAAGGCCGTCGAGCGTGCTGATGGCATGATCGACATAGGCCTTGCGGGCATCTTTCATCTTGATGATGTGGCCCACACCGGCGCCAGTCGGCAGCGTGTCGGCAGCCATGGCCTCCTCGGACATGACCCAGGCGCTGATCTCTTCCTCGACAGCATCGGGAAGCTTCATGCCCTTGCGGCTAAAGAACTTGATGCCGTTGAACTCCGCCGGATTGTGCGAGGCGGAGATGACGATGCCGCCGTCGAGCTCATTTTGAACGGTGAGCAGTGCCACGGCCGGCGTAGGGATAACGCCGCAGCAGTGCGGACGGCCGCCCTCGGCCATGATACCGGCGGTCAGAGCACTCTCGAGCATGGTGCCCGAAAGACGCGTATCGCGACCGATGCAGATGTCCGGGCCAAGAAACTTGGTCGCCGCGCGACCTAGGCGAAACGCGAGATCGCACGAGAGGTCGGCGTTGGCGACGCCACGGACGCCATCGGTACCGAAGATGTTCTGGGGCATAGGATCGCTCCTTCCCAAGTGGGCAAAACGAAGCCGCCCACCCTAGTCGAAAAGAAAAGCGGGACCCACCGAGCAGTCGGTAGGCCCCGCTTGTACATTGTATCTCGTAAGGAGATAAAACCTTAGCGCTTGGAGAACTGGGGAGCGCGGCGGGCCTTCTTGAGGCCGTACTTCTTGCGCTCGACCACGCGAGCATCGCGCGTAAGGAAACCGGCCTTCTTGAGGTCAGCACGGTAATCGCCAGCGTTCAGAAGAGCGCGAGCGATGCCCAGGCGCAGAGCGCCGGACTGACCGGAGATGCCGCCGCCATCGCACAGAGCGATAACGTCGAACTGACCGGCGGTGTCGGTCACCTTGAAGGGAGCAAGGGCGTTCTCAACAAGCTGATGACGGCCGAAATACTGCTCGGCGTCACGCTTGTTGATGGTCACCTTGCCGGTGCCGGGGACGAGACGGACGCGGGCGACGGCGTTCTTACGACGGCCGGTACCCTGGTAGACAACGGTGTTCTCAGCCATCTTTAAGCCTCCAGCTCAATCTTCGTGGGGTTCTGGGCAGCGTGCGGATGCTCGGCACCAGCGTAGAC
>CAUDYH010000076.1 GCA_958453575.1 uncultured Collinsella sp. | reverse complement strand
CACGGGACGATCTTGTTGGCAAGGTCCTCCATATGCGACTGGCCCTCGGACTTGAGCGAGTCGGCCGTCTGCACGAGCGAGACGATTGAGCGCAGTTTGGTTTGCGCCGTATTGGCGCGCACGCGCACCAAGATGCCGCCGTCTTCCACGACGGTACCGGCGAACACGTCGTCGCCCACGCTGCGCTCGACGGCCAGCGGCTCGCCGGTCAGGGTCGCCTGGTTGACCATAGCGCTCCCCTGCTCGACAACACCGTCGATGCAGATGGACATGCCGGTGCGCACGGCGACCAGATCGCCGGGCTCAAGCTCGGTCGCGGCAACGCTTACCTCGGTGTCGCCGACAACCTTTTGCGCCTTGTCGGGCACATCGAGCAGCGAGTTGATGAGCTCGTTTTCACTCATGGCGCGGGTGTAGTCCTCGAGCAGCTCGCCCACGTTGAGCAGGAACATCGTCTGGCCCGCGGTGTCGACATCACGCTTGACGAACGAAATGCCGATGGCCGAAGCGTCGAGCACGGGAACGGTCAGGCGCGGCTGCGCGAGCTCACGGAGGGCGGCGCGCAAAAAGGTCATGTAACCGGCCACGACAAACACCGCACGCAGGGGCGTGGGCAAAAACCAGCGACGTGCGTAGTGGGCGCCGACAAGTGTGGCAAGATCCATGACGAGCTTGTGCTTGCGCGGCTCGAGTTGTATCACGTAGCCCGTCTTTGCGTCGGCAATGGCCTGAGCGTCGAGCGCACCGACGGCGGCCAGCACGGCATCGCGTCGCGGCTCGTCGTACTCCAGCGCCATCTGGCCAATGCGGCCATACACGCGCACCTTGCGCACGCCGTCGATGTCGCCACCAAGCTTAAGAAGCGCATCGAGATCGCTCTCTGGCACAGGACCCGCCAACTGGAGGCGGGTCCTGCCGGGGATCTCGCTGATAATCGAGAATCTCATAGTTTGTGCCTGGAAGCGCTACTCAGCTGCGTTGTCCGCGGCGGCCTCGCTCTGGGTGATGTAAGCAGCCTCGGCAACCATGTCGTCGACATTAGCCTTGGCCTGCTCGACCATGTCCTGGTAGCCGTTCTTGATGCGCATACCGCACGCAATACCCTGCACGCAGGCATTCTTGACCGGAGCGCTGGTAAGCAGCTTGATGCCGGCCGTGCCAAGCAGAAAACCGCCACCAACAAGCAGGGTGTTAAACGTCGACTTCTTCATGTTGCTTCTCCCTTTTGCCGCATGGGGCGCGGCATGGTGCCTTAGCACCCGAGTTCATCAGTTAGCTCGAGCACGCTTTTGAAATACCTTAATTCTATCTAACTATCTAGGTCAGCCATGGCTAACCTTTTGAAAATTAACGATGCGGAGTAACCGATTGTCAATGTGACAAAGGGACTGTTCCTTTGCCCCTTCTTACAGCTGCCAGGCAGCCGCTTCCTTTTGCAGCGCAACCATGCGGGCGAATTCTCCACCTGCCGCCTTGAGCTGCGCCGGAGTGCCCTGCTCGGCAACCACACCATCCTTGAGTACAACGATCTTATCGGCATTTTCTACCGTGCGCATACGGTGGGCGATCACGATAACTGTCTTTCCTGCGAGCAGGCGGGAGAGCGCCTGCTGCACCACGGTCTCGTTCTCCACATCCAAACTCGCCGTCGCCTCGTCCAGCAACACAATCGGCGCATCTTTGAGCAGCGCGCGGGCGATGGAGATGCGCTGGCGCTCGCCGCCGGACAGCTTGGAGCCGTTCTCGCCGATCATGGTGTCATAGCCCTGCGGCATGCGGCTCACAAACTCGTCGCAGTTGGCGGCACGCGCGGCAGCAAGCACTTCCTCATCGGTGGCATCGCGACGACCAAGACGGATGTTTCCCATCACCGTGTCGTCAAAGAGCAGCACGTCTTGGAACACAATGGCGTAGTCGCGCAGCAGCACCTCGGGGTCCACGCTCGCAACATCCACGCCACCCACGGTGACCGTGCCTTCGGTGGCGTCCCAAAAGCGCGCGGCCAGGCGGCTCACCGTAGACTTACCGGAACCCGAAGGACCGACCAGCGCCGTAACTTCGCCTTCCTTGGCGGTAAAGCTCACATCGGTAAGAACTTTCTCGCCGGCGCGGCCGTCCTCGCCCGCACCATAGCCAAATGCCACGTGATCGAACACCACATCGTGGCCCACGGGCTCAAATTTCTCGCTGCCCCGCGCCACAGGCTCTTCCATGATGGAACGCATGCGCTTGGCAGACGACTCGGCGACAAACAGCTCCGACACGAGCATAAGGGCCTGATCAAACGGCGCGTAGATACGGCTCACCATAAGCAGGAAGGCAAACATCACCAAAAAGTCGACCTGCCCGGAGGCGACCATCGTGGCGCCCGTGACCAGCGTGGTGGCTATCCCCAGGCGCAGGATGGCAAAGGCGGAGTTGACCAGAAGCCCGTTGACGAGCTCGCCCTTGGTGGTCTCGCGCTCCTCGACATCGATCACGGCGTTGAGCCCCTCAAGATAATGGGCCTCCTGGTTGGTGGCGCGGATTTCGCGCACGCAGTCGAGCGTCTCCTGGATCGCCTCGGTGACCTTGACCTTCTCGGCGCGCACGCGGTCGAACACCGGGGTCATGGGGCCGCGTGTTAGATACAGCACGGCAAAGGCCACGGGAATGCTCCAAAACGCCGCGATCGCCAGCTGCCAGCAAAAGAACAGCGACGACACGAACACGATGGCACTTGCGATGATGGCGCCCCAGAGTTCTCCCAGCACATGGCTGTAGGCATGCTCCATAGTCTGAACGTCACCCATGATGGTCTCGGTTAAATCGGCCAGATCACGACGACCAAAAAACGACAGCGGCAGTTTGCGCAAGCGCTCGGCGATCTCCATACGCTGCTTGCCGCACTCCTCGTAAAAGATGCAGTAGGTGTAGTAATACTGTTGCCAGTTAGAGGCAAAGAGCAACACGAAAAAGACCAGGAGGCCGCCCACGATCGGCAGGGCATCCGGCAGGTCAGCCCCGCTGGCGAGATGCTCGACAAAGCCGGCCATAACCAGGAATAAAAAGCCCATGCCGGCCATGGTAATAAGATTGGTGAGCGCGGTCCAGAAGACACCGCGTTTTACGCCGGCGATGCCTTTATCGGATAGGAAATACTTCTTTTGGAATGAGGCGAACATTTAGGCCTCGCCTCCTTTCGCGACGGCGGCATCCGCGGTCGAAGCAGTGATTTTCCAGCTCGCGGCCTGTTCGTATTCGGCCCACATCTTGGCATATAGACCCTCTTGGGACAGCAGTTCGGCATGGGTGCCGGCCTCCTGCACGCTACCTTGGTTGAGCACCACGATCTTGTCGGCCCCCACCACGGTAGAAAGCCGGTGCGCGATCATAATGACCGTGCGACCCGCCGCCAGCTTGCTAAAGGCGCGCTGGATGAGCGCCTCGTTCTCGGGGTCGGCAAACGCCGTGGCCTCATCGAGCACCACGATAGGAGCGTCTTTAAGGATCGCGCGGGCGAGTGCCACGCGCTGGACCTCGCCGCCCGAAAGATATGCTCCACCGGCGCCGAGCATGGTGTTGATGCCCTGTGGGAGCTTGGCCACAATGTCGTCGCACTGAGCTGCGGAGAGGGCCGCACGCACTTCGTCGTCAGTGGCCGTAGGCTTGGAGGCGCGCACGTTATCGGCAAGTGTTTGCCGGAACAGCTGGTTGGTCTGGAACACGAAGGCGACCTGGTCCATAAGCTCGTTCGGATCCATATCGCGAACGTCCACACCGCCTACGAGCACTCGACCCGAGGAAACATCCCAAAAACGCGGGATCAGGCTTGCACAGGTTGACTTGCCGCCTCCCGAAGGACCCACAAGCGCGAGGGTACTACCCGCGGAAACGCTAAAACTCGCATGGTTGACGGCAGGCGCCTCGGCGCCCTCGTAGGTAAAGCTCACATCCTCAAATCGCACGTCGCTGCTGGCAGGGTGCTTGGGTTGAGCGGGCACGGAGAGCTGCTTGGAATCCATGACGCTTCGGATGCGAGCCAGCGAATCGGCACTCATCTGAGACGCCTCGCCCACAAACATGAGCTTGGTCATGGCCGTCGGCACCACGGCCGAAAATATCGCGTAAAACGTGAAGTTGGCCATAAAATGCGCGAAGTCCGTCTCGCCCGGCGCCAACAGCAACGCCACGGGCAATAGGAATGCCACAAGACCATTGAGCGCGGTAAGGTTGAGTACCTGCGGACCTCGACAGAACGTGCCCGAATAGTTTTGCGCCATGTCGGCGTATTCGGCGATCGCGTCGTGGAACGCCTTAAAGGAATAGACCGTCTGCTGAAACACCTTGACCACGGGAATGCCGCGTACGTATTCGGTACCGGTCTTGTTCATCTTGACCAGCGCGCCCATGTAGGCCTTCATAAACTCGCCGCCCTTGCCGCCCATCATGGTAGCCATGGCGCCAAGCGAAACGACGACCGAGATAAGGCACGCCGCGCCCAAACGCCAATCGAGGGCGAAAAGCAGCACGAGCAGACCTGCAACCATGGCGGTGGCGCCGGCGATATCGGGTAGCATGTGTGCGAGCAGCGTCTCGGTTGAGGCGGCGCATCCGTCTACGATACGGCGCAGCTCACCGGTGGCATGCGTGTCAAAGTAGCCGAGCGGCAGCTTAAGCAGATGCTCGCTCGTAGCCTTGCGGATATTGGACGCGCAGCGAAACGCGGATAGGTGCGTACACATGAGTCCCACGAAATAAACCACAATGCTCGCCAGGGCAAAGCCCACAGCCCACCAACCATACATCGCGATGTCGGTGGCCTCGCTCCAGTTAGGCGCCACGGCGATAAGGTCTCGCGCAACAAACCAGATACACACGTACGGGCCAAAGCTCAGCAGCTGCGAGAGCGCCGAGAGAGCCATGCCCAAATATGTTAGGAATTTACGGTCACCAGCATATGCAAGTAGCTCGCCGATGCCGCCACCTTCCTTTTTCGATCCCTTTGCCATGAGATTCCTTTCTAACGGCTTGAGAGTTAACCGTAAGAAACTTATCATGGGCGTGTTAGCCAAGGCTCACAATCGAGCCAGGCGTGGACGTTTCTGCAAAGGAAGGGGACGCTTTTGCAAATACGGCGGGCAGCGACCGACATAACCGAGCTCTACGCACCGCAGTTTGAGCAGTTTGGCCTGGAGCTTACCGGCAAGGGCGCCGTCTTTACCGGCGAGGTGGCAAACGACCGGGCGCACGGCCGCGCATGGATCATGCCCCTCTCCCCTGCCTGCATCGTCATGGAGCATTTCATTACCCCGACGCACGATATGTACCTGGCCGAATACACACCCGAGCCGTACGCCTGCGTGAGCGAGGTCAGCGCGCCCACGCTCATATGCATGCCCAAGGCTGGCATAACGCCTGCGAACCTTAAGCCACTGCGCGGGCCGTGGCCGAACAGCGCGGTGTGCAGCTTTATCCAAGATAGCTGCGGCGAGGAGCTAAGTCCGCTGTTTGCAGGGCGGCTTTATCACTCGCGCTCGGTGCTCTTTTTGCCTGGATTTTTTGACGAACTGGAGCACCGCTATCCCACCGAGTTCGCGGGAATCTTCGAGGCGTTTGCCGAGCCATGGCACGAGGAGGCGACATCTGCCATCTGCCACACGCTGCGTCGGATTAACGAGGAACGCGCCCGTACCGTAGGCGGACACGTCTATATGCAAGGCATCGTGGAGACCATGGTCGCGGAGCTCGCCTGTTCGCGCGCGGCCCACAAGCAGGCGCGGCAGGCGGCAGACACACGCGTCAGCATAACCATTGCCGAAGAAGCAACGGCAATGATTGAGCGCGCGCTCGACAAAGGCAGACGTGTGGGTATCAACGAGGTGGCCGAGAGGCTCTACACAAGCCGCTCCAAGCTATGCGCCACCTTTAAGGCCCAAACTGACGAGTCCCTGGGCGCCTACATTCGCAGACGCCGTATGGAGCGAGCACAGGACCTTTTGGCCGATAGCGCGCTCACGATAGCGCAGGTGGCAGAGCGTCTAGGCTACCCTCAGCAGGCCGCCTTCGCCCAAGCCTTCAAGCAACACACCGGCGCCACCCCCACCGCTTGGCGCTCCCAACATATATAAAGAATGAGGGCGCCATCGGCGCCCTCATTCACCAAATTCAATCCAGCCCACCTGACCCGAACGGCCGAGTCGTTGCAGAACCCGGGAGCCCCGGCAGGGCGGGTGCTTGCTCAAAATGAGTTCCCTCCAAAACAATGGGCGCGCCAACGGCGCGCCCATTCACTCTATTCCATTCAGCCCCGCCTGACCCGAACGGCCGAGTCGTCTGGCCGGGGAAGCCCCGAGTCGCCGGGGTGTTTGCTCCAAATGAGTTCCGCATGCAAAGAAGGCCACTAAATGTGGCCT
>CAUDYH010000075.1 GCA_958453575.1 uncultured Collinsella sp. | reverse complement strand
GGAAATGGTGATCTGCTGCTCCTTGCCGGTGCCCTTGTCCTTAGCGGAGACCTTGACGATACCGTTGGCGTCGATGTCGAAGGTGACCTCGATCTGCGGCACGCCGCGGCGGGCAGCCGGGATACCGGTCAGCTGGAACTTACCGAGCGACTTGTTGTCGCGGGCAAGCTCGCGCTCGCCCTGGAGCACGTTGATCTCGACGCTGGTCTGGTTGTCGGCAGCGGTGGAGTAGACCTCGGTCTTGGAGGTCGGGATCGTGGTGTTGCGGTCGATCATCTTGGTCATGATGCCGCCCATGGTCTCGACGCCCAGCGACAGCGGGGTAACGTCGAGCAGCAGGATGCCCTCGACGTCGCCGGTGAGCACGCCGCCCTGGACGGCAGCGCCGTCGGCAACGACCTCGTCGGGGTTCACGGACATGTTGGGCTGCTTGCCGGTCATGGTCTTGACGAGCTCCTGGACGGCGGGCATACGGGTGGAGCCGCCGACGAGGATGACCTCGGTCAGATCGGAGAGCTTAAGCTTGGCGTCGCGCAGGGCGTTGGTGACAGGCTGCTTGCAGCGCTCGAGCAGGTCGCGGGTGATCTTCTCGAACTCGGCGCGGGTCAGCGTGTAGTTGAGGTGCAGCGGGCCAGACTGGTTCATGGTGATGAACGGCAGGTTGATGGTGGACTGCTGGGCTGCGGAGAGCTCCTTCTTGGCGTTCTCGGCGGCCTCCTTCAGACGCTGCAGGGCCATGGGGTCCTGACGCAGGTCGACACCGTTCTCCTGCTGGAACTTATCGGCCATCCAGTCGATGACGCGCTGATCCCAGTCGTCGCCGCCCAGGTGGTTGTCGCCCGAGGTGGACAGAACCTCAAACACGCCGTCAGCGAGGTCGAGGATGGAGACGTCGAAGGTGCCGCCGCCCAGGTCGAAGACCAGAATGCGCTGGTCGGTGCCCTGCTTGTCCAGGCCATAGGCCAGAGCAGCAGCGGTCGGCTCGTTGACGATACGCTTGACGTTGAGGCCGGCGATCTTGCCGGCGTCCTTGGTGGCCTGACGCTGGGCGTCGTTGAAGTAGGCCGGGACGGTGATGACGGCGTCGGTGACGGTCTCGCCCAGATACTTCTCGGCGTCGGCCTTCATCTTTGCGAGCGTCATGGCGCTCACCTGCTCGGCGGTATAATCCTTGCCCTCGATATCGACGACGGCACGGCCACCCTGGCCCTCCTTGACCTCATACGGCACGGTCTTGATCTCGGAGGTGCACTCGGAGTACTTGCGGCCCATGAAGCGCTTGATGGAGAACACGGTGTTCTTGGGGTTGGTGACCGCCTGGTTCTTAGCGGCCTTACCCACGACGCGGTCGCCGTCAGCACGGAAGCCCACGACAGACGGGGTGGTGCGGCCGCCCTCGGCGTTCACGATAATGGTCGGAGAACCGCCCTCGAGGACGGCCATTGCGGAGTTAGTAGTACCAAGGTCGATACCAAGAATCTTACTCATTAGAAATTCCCTCTCTCTTTTGCGTTCGCGCCGCCTCGACGATCTGTCGCGCGGCGCTTCGGCTTGTCTTTCAGGATGTAGTGTATCCCCTTATGGGCCGGAATATACAAAATCTAAGTCAATTCATATAAGATTTCTTATTGTTGAGAGTTTAGGTTCTTAAATGCGCAGGTAGATGCGCTGAATGAGTTCTCGGCAAATCTATTGAGATCTATGTAGAGATGGCTGAGGTTTGCGTCCGGGGGTGCCTGGGGGCCGTCTTGCGGCAAGCGCATCCCGGTTTGAGCGTAGATTCCGGGTCGCAGTTTCCGTCTGAAGGCTCAACCGGAAACCGTATCCCGTTTTGAGAGCTGATACCGGGTCGCAGTTTCCGCTAGCGGGCCCAACCGGAAACTGCGACCCGGTTTTCGGCCAAATAACGGGATGCCCTTTCCGCAGGCGCGCTCAATAGGTCAATATTAAAAGTCACCTATAGCTAACATTTGCGCAGCTCAACGGCCCCACCTGCGCGTTTTTTAGTAAACCTTGGCATACTCGGCGAACGGTATGAAGATGCCGGCCAGAGGGTATTGCAAACGGTCGCTCCCGTGGTATGTTTTTGCCCGAATCAAACCGGCGCGCATCGCCTGTAGCGTCGGTCAACAGAGAGGAAACTACCATGGCTCATCCCGTAATTGATGCCGACGAGTGCATCGCTTGTGGCGTTTGCGTCGACTCCTGCCCCGCTGGCGTTCTGGAGCTCCAGGACGTCGCTACCGTCGCCGACGAGGACTCCTGCGTCGCCTGTGGCGCTTGCCAGGACGCTTGCCCCGCTGGCGCGATCACCGAGATCGTCGAGGAGTAACAACTCCCCCACTTGCACACTCAAAAGTACACCGTGCACAAAAAAGGAGGCTTCCGCATCGCCGCGGAGGCCTCCTTTTGTTTGTACAGGCAGCTAATTGGGGACGGGGCTACCTTGGCAGTTGCGGTGGAATAGTTCCTGGCTCATTGCTTAGGTGCCGATTGTAGGAACTATTTCACCGCAACTTATATAGACAGTATCGGGTTAGGACAAATCATCCTCGTAGGGCATTAAATCGGCAAGGTAGCCCTTCTCCTTGAGTATGGCCTCGATCTCGTCGAGGGTCTGCTCGTCCTCCGCCGCGATGCGATGGAAGTGGTAGCCGCTCGTCACCGTTAGTAGTGGAAAGCTCTTGCCGCTCTCGATATCGTGCAGGTAGCGCTCAACATCGCGACGATTGCGGATGTCCAGGTCGGCCGTGATCTTGCCGTACACACGATGGTTGACGATCACGTTGAGCACGGCGCCACCCGCGTCGACGATACTCGTAAGCTCGTCGCCCGCCTGCTCCACGCCGTGGCGCACCTTAACAAGACGCGTGGGCACGGCGGGGCTACTCGCGGCTTCCTGCAGCACGTAGCCGCGGTTGGTCGCCACGATATCGTGCCCATCGGCACGCAACAGGGCAATATCCTGAACCACGACCTGACGGCTCACGCCAACCTCGCGGGCAAGTGCGCTGCCCGAAACGGGCTCCTTGGCTCCTTCAAGCACGCCCATGATGGCACGGCGACGCTCGCGGGCGTTCATTATTTACCGTCCAGCAGACGCAGGTGCTTAAGCGAGAGGTCGAGGATCGGCGCAGAGTGCGTCAGGGCGCCCGAGCTAATATAGTCGACACCCAGATCGGCCAGGGCGCGAATGTTGCTGGCGTCCACGTTGCCCGAGCACTCGGTCTTGGCGCGGCCATCGATAAGCTCAATCGCGGCAGCCATGTCGTCGTGGGTCATGTTGTCGAACATGATGATGTCGGCGCCGGCTTCCACGGCCTCGCGCACCATGTCCAGGTTCTCGCACTCGATCTCGACCGTCGTGGTAAACGATGCATGGGCGCGCGCCATCTCGATCGCACGCATCACGCCGCCGGCGGCGTCGATGTGGTTGTCCTTGAGCATGACGGCCGTCGACAGGTTGTAACGGTGGTTGCTGCCGCCGCCGATCTCGACCGCGGCCTTCTCGAAGACGCGCATGCCCGGCGTGGTCTTGCGCGTGTCGACGAGCACGGTCTTGGTTCCCTCGAGCGCCGCGGCCATGCTGTGCGTGTAGGTAGCGATGCCGCTCATGCGCTGCAGGTAGTTGAGCGCCACGCGCTCACCCGAAAGCAGCACGCGCGCATCGCCCCGCACCTGACCCACATGGTCGCCGGCATGCACCTCGTCGCCATCCGAAACATCGAACAACACGGAGCTCTGCGGATCCAGCAGCTCAAAGGTGCGAGCGAATACGTCCAGGCCGGCGATAATGCCATCGGCCTTGGCGATGAGCTCAACGGTAGCGGGGCGCGCCGTGGGGCACACGCTCGCCGTACTCACGTCCTCAAACGTGATGTCCTCGCGCAGAGCCTGCAAAATCAGATCATCGACGACGAGCTTCATGGTAATGGGATTCATGGTCTACTCCTCCACGGCCTGTGTGCCGGCAGCACGGGCCAAATCATCGATTGCAAGGGTCTCGGCGCTCAGGGCGCGGTGACGTCCGTCAAGCGCGGGCTCACCGGCCTGCTCCGCGGTCAGCGACTCGCCGGTGCGCATACGCCAAGCAGCGCGGCGGCCCCAAACTAGGGACTCGAGCAGGCTGTTGGAAGCTAGACGATTCTTGCCGTGAACACCGTTGCAGGCCGTCTCGCCAGCGGCGTAGAGCTCGGGCATCGAGGTGCGGCCGTCCTTGTCGACCCACACGCCGCCCATAAAGTAGTGCTGCGTGGGCGTAACGGGAATGGGCTCGTCCAAGATGTCGCGACCGTCCTCCAGACAGCGCGCGCGGATGTTGGCAAAGTGCCCGGTCACCACGTCGCGCTCGACGGGGGCAAAGCTCAGCCACTCGTGCTCGGTGCCGTCCTGCTTCATCTGCTCGCGAATAGCGGCGGCGACAACATCGCGCGGCTGCAGCTCGTCGGTAAAGCGCTCGCCGGCGGCATTGAGCAGAATCGCGCCTTCGCCGCGGCAGCTCTCGCTGATCAGGAAGGTGCGGCCCGGCTGCGGCGAGAACAGTCCCGTGGGGTGGATCTGCACGTAGTCCAGGTGCTCCATCGTGATGCCGTGCTCCTGCGCGATGTAGCAGGCGTCACCGGTGAGCTGCGGGTAGTTAGTCGAATGGTCGTACACGCCGCCGATACCGCCTGTCGCCCACAGCGTGCGGCGGGCATGAATCTTAAACGGCTCGCCGGCATGCACGCCCTCGGCGGCATTTGCCAGCTCGTCGGCGGGACGAACCGAGTTGTCCTCGTCCACGGAAACGGCGACGACACCGACACACACCGTGACGCCGTCACGCTCGCCCGTCAGGATGTCGGTCATGGCCACGTGCTCCAAAATCTGCACGTTATCCAGCTTGCGAACGGCCTGGAGCAGCTTGGTCGTGATCTCCTTGCCCGTAATGTCGGCATGGAAGGCAATACGCGGACGGCTGTGCGCACCCTCGCGGGTAAAGTTGAGGCTGCCGTCGGCCTTGCGCTCAAAATCCACGCCCATCGCTAGCAGATCGTTGATGACCGAACGGCTCGAACGGATCATGATGTCGACGCTCTCGCGGCGATTCTCGTAGTGGCCGGCGTGCATGGTGTCCTCAAAGAAGGCATCGTAGTCCGAGCCCTCGGGCAGTACGCAGATGCCGCCCTGCGCGAGCATCGAATCGCACTCGTCGACAGCGCCCTTGGAGAGCATGATCACGCGCGTGCTCGTCGGCAGGTTGAGAGCCGCGTACAGGCCCGCCACGCCACAGCCGGCAATGACGACGTCGCACTCCATGTCGGGGTATTGTTTGGTTTCCACAGGAATCCTCTCCCTTGTAATGTGACATGCGGGACTGTCCCTCATGTCACATTGTTCTAGCGCGCTGCGTACTCGAGCATACGGTCGAGCGTGAGCTTGGCCTGGTCTGCCGCCTCGTCCGAGACGCCGATCTGCACCTCGCCCTCGCCCGTCTCCAGGCAGCGCACGAGCTTTTCGAGCGTGATGAGGTCCATGTTGACGCAGGTGGGCTTCACCGCGGGGAAGTGGAACTTCTTGCCGGTGCCCTGGCAGCGGCGCTCGAGCTCGTAGAGCACGCCGCGGACCGTCACGATAATGAACTCGCTGGCGTCGGACTCCTCGGCATACTTGATGATGCCGGCGGTGGAGCCGATGTAGTCGGCCTCGGCCAGGACGTCGGCCTTGCACTCAGGATGCGCCAGCACGAGCGCGTCGGGGTGGGCCTCCGTCGCGTCGACGATCTGCTCGACGGTGATGATGTGATGGCGCGGGCAGTAGCCGTTGTTGAGGATGACGTGCTTTTGCGGCACCTGCTCGGCTACGAAGCGGCCCAGGTTTTGGTCGGGGATGAACAGGACGTGCTGCTGCGGCAGCTCGGACACGATCTTGACGGCGTTGGAGCTGGTGACGCACACGTCGCTCCAGCTCTTGATCTCGACCGTAGAGTTGACGTAGCAGACCACGGCAAGGTCGTCACCGTACTCGGCGCGCGCCGCGTCGACCGTCTCACGCTTGACCATGTGCGCCATGGGGCAGTCCGCGCCCGGCTCGGGCAGCAGCACGGTCTTGGTGGGGTTGAGCAGCTTGGCACTCTCGCCCATAAACTCCACGCCGCACAGCACGATAGTCTGCTGCGGCAGGCTCTTGGCGAGTTTTGCCAGGTAGAAACTGTCGCCGACGTAATCGGCAACGGCTTGGACCTCGGGCGCCACATAGTAGTGCGCCAGGATTACCGCGTCACGTTGGGCTTTTAGTTGCTGAATGGCCTCGACGAGCTCTGCGGGCACCAGTGCCGCGCGCTCCGTTGCCGTCGTTGCCGATGCTAGGCCGGCCGCGATATCGCGTGCAAGCTCCGATGCATCCATGTTCGCGCTCTGTGCCATCAAGGCC
>CAUDYH010000074.1 GCA_958453575.1 uncultured Collinsella sp. | reverse complement strand
GAGCGGATACGAGGCCTGTCTTACGCCTCAAGCGCAGCCTTGAACCAACTCGTAATACTCGTGGGGTGCGTGATGGCGGTGCCGACAACAACGGCCCAGGCGCCAGCATCGATCGCGGCGCGAGCCTCCTCGGGCGTGTGCACGCGGCCCTCGCAGATGATGGGAAGACCGGGGAATTCCTCGGTCGCCTGACGCAGGAGCGGCAGATCGGGGCCATCGGCCATGGTGCAGTCGATGGCGGCGACACCGTGAGAAAGCGTGGTGGATACCAGGTCGAAGCCCATATCAACCGCACGGCGAATGTCCTCGATGGTGGCACAATCCGCCATCAGGAGCACACCCTCCTCGTGCAGTGGACGGAAGGTGTCCTCGACGGTCTTGCCATCGGGACGCGGACGATCGGTGGCATCGATCGCCACGATATCGGCACCCGCGGCAACGCAGGCGCGAGCGTGACGCAGCGTCGGCGTGATGTAAACGCCCTCGTGCCCATCCTTCCACAGGCCGATGACGGGAACCTCACAGCGACCCTTAATGGCGGCAATGTCGGCAAGACCCTGGCAGCGAATGGCGGCGGCGCCGCCAAGCTCGCAAGCGCGAGACATTTGAGCCATGGTCTCGGGCGTACGAAGCGGCTCGCCCATATACGCCTGAACGCTCACGACGAGCTTGCCCTTCAGGGATTGAATCAAAGGATCGACGGTCATAAGGCTGCAACCTTTCTCAGAACAGCCTCCCGAGGCGTGTTGTCTCGGGAGGCTCCTACAGCAGATACGTTTACTTCAACGAGGCAAGAAGATGCTCAGCGGCACCGATGAGCGGAGCATCGCCCTCCAGAGAACCGATGAGGATCGGCGTGTCCTGAAGCGGATCGAGCGCCTGGCTGGCATAGCCCTCGTGCACCGAATCCTTCCACGTCTGCGAACGCCAATCGGGACCTTGGTGAATCACGCCGCCCGAAAGCACGATGACCTCAGGGTCCATGATGTTAGCGAGCGAGCCCAAGCTGGCACCCAACGCAAAGCCGGCATCATGGATGA
Organism: uncultured Collinsella sp.; assembly: GCA_958453575.1. GTDB lineage: Bacteria > Actinomycetota > Coriobacteriia > Coriobacteriales > Coriobacteriaceae > Collinsella. Next base: position 5,417 of record CAUDYH010000074.1, on the reverse strand, counting down.
CCTCGGTCGCCTTTGCGTCGCCTGCACGGCACAGGTCGTTCACATCGCGACCGACCGAAGGACGGCTGGGGTCGACACGGCCAAAGCGCTCATCGTACATACGACCAATGGAAGTGCCCGAAGCAACCGACTCCAGATGGCCGGAACGCCCGCAGGCGCAGGGAATGCCGGCGGCAGCCGAGCACTCGATGTGGCCCATATGGCCAGCAGCACCATGGAAGCCCTGCATCACGCGGCCGTTCTCGACATATGCGCCGCCGATACCCGTACCGATGCCAAGACACAAGACGGAGAACTTGCCCTTGCCGACACCCCAGTGGGCCTCGCCCAGAGCATGAGCCTGCACGTCGCCTACAACGGCAACGGGAAGACCGAGATCCTCGCGCAGACGCGGCCCCAACTGAACGCCGGACCAGCCGGGCATGATCTCATTGGCATACGCGATGGCGCCCGTCTTGGGATCGACGACGCCAGCGGCACCGATACCGACGCCAAGGACCTCGACATCGGGATTCGCCTCGAGAGCAGCCTTGATGGATGCCTCGATACGCTGGAAGACGGCCTCGCCGCCCTCTTGGGCCTCTGTGGGAACCTCGGCCTCAAAAACGGGATGGGGCACACTACCGTCAGCCGGGTACTCCATGATGGCAGTCGCGATCTTAGTTCCGCCGATATCGACAGAGCAGACGTACTTGTTCTCCATGTCGCTCTCCTTCGGAGATAAAAACAACTACAGGAAATGCGCCGTCAGGCTAGCCGTCACAGCGCAGTAAAGGTTATCCAGGTGCCCGAGATCGCCGAGAAACCGTGTGGCCATTGACCTAACGGGTCATGGCCACACGGTTGAACGGCGAGGTCGGGTGCCTGGGAAAGCTTTACAGGAGACCGTTGTCCTGGAGGACCTTCTTAATAGCCTCGACGTTCTCGCCAGTCATGGCCTTCACCGGGCGCGGCATGGTCGGGCTGTCGAAGATGCCCATGAGGTTCATAGCGGTCTTGAAGGCGCCGACGCCACCGGCATAGCCCTGGACGCCCGAGGTGACATCCCAGATGTGGGAGATCTCGTTGAGGCGATCCTGCTCGGCCTTGACGGTAGCCCAGTCACCGGCCTGAGCGGCCTTCCACTGGCGCACGTAGCCCTCGGGCTCAACGTTGGCAAGGCCCGGGACAGAACCGTCGGCGCCACCGAGGTAAGCGCCGTCGACGACAACCTCGTGACCGGTGAGGATACTCATCGGATGACCGTTCTTCTCGTTCTCCTGAACGAGGTAGCGGAACGAGATGTCATCACCCGAGGAATCCTTGACGCCAGCAAGGACGCCCTCGGCGCCGAGCTTGGCAAGGAGCTTCCAGGGGAGCTTGGTGTGAACGCAGACGGGAATGTCATAGGCAAAGATGGGCAGGTCGAGCTCCTCGTGCAGGATGCGGAAGTGCTCCTCGACCTCGGTCATGCCCTGCAGGGCATAGAACGGGCAGGTGGCGACAAGCGCATCGGCGCCCAGCTCCTGAGCGACCTTACCGTGCTCGATCATGCGCTCGGTCTCGGTATCGATGATGCCGACCAGGACGGGCACGCGATGGTCGACGATACGAACGGCCTCGGCAATGATCTGGCGACGACGCTCATCGGTGGAGAAAACGACCTCGCCCGAAGAGCCCAGGAAGAACAGGCCATCGACGCCGGCATCGATCATGCGGTTGATGCTGCGCTCAAAGGAGGCAACGTCGAGCTGGTGATCTTCGGTATCGGGAACAACGACGGGAGGGATAACGCCGGTGAATTTCTGAGTTGCCACAAGAATCTCCTTAGTTGTCTGGCGGGCGGCCCTATGCCACCCACTCTTGTTGGCAGTGTCCAGGCCGTCTAGGCCAAAGAACACGGGTAGAACGTTTGGTTAAAAAAGTCGATGACTTCGTTTTCGAACGCATTGATGCGCTCATGAGCGTATTTGGCATAGATGATATGCCTCCGGTCACACTCAAGACCGTTGAATACGGCAAACTGGCCCTTGGGATCGCTCACGGCATCCATGAGCGATGTGCCCATGAGCACCGATCCACGCACCCGAGACGACAACGCCTCGAGGCCACCGGGAATTGGATTGGCAACCGCCGTGCAGGCGAGGCCCCGCTCGTCCAGAGCAGAAACCGCCAGCGCGACTCCGCCGCCAAGGCCCTCGCCCCATGCAAAGATGCGGTCGGGGTCCACGCCATCAAGATTGCGCGCCACCTTCGCCATCGCGCAACCCCAACGGACGCGCTTGACAAAAGCAGGAGAGGCAATCCCCTGCTGCAGCTCGCTGGATCCAATCGCCTCATCGTCCAGCGCAAGCACGGCATATCCCATGGCCGCAAACCTCGTCATGTGATGCCATCCCCGCACGGGTCGGTCGATGTCGTGAAACATCAGACATAGCGGCACAAGCTCGGATGCTCGGGCGCGACCGGCAGGCTCAATCAAGCGTGCGTGGACCACATTGCCACCAAGCTCAAAGGAAACCTCGGAGTAGCGGGCATACGGATTGGCGAAATCGATCGCCGTAATACTCGGCCCGCAAACCTCAAGGTCCGAAGCGGCTATCTCTAATTCGGAAACATCCGCAGAAGCATCACCGCGCCAATCCCGGAAATCAGCGAGCCTTGACGAGACCGTTCCGGGAATCCCCACAAGGTCGGAGACAATCAGCTCATTGACATTGCTCTCGCACTTAGACATAAGCCTCCCCTCCCTTGCAGAAAAACGGAATGATCAGATCGTCAAAATCCTGAATCTCCTCGTGGCCAAAGCCTTCAAAGAACTCATGACGCTTTTCACAGGTCAGGTTGTTATAGACCGCAAACTGCGTCGCTGGCGGACAGACGGTATCGGCTGTGCCGGTGCCAAACAGCACGGGGCATTTGACCATAGGGGCAAAGTTCTTGGAATCGAAGTACGCCAGCTTGGCATAGGCTACGTCGATACGAGTCGAGTCCTCGTCAAACCAGCGAGACCAATAGCGCAGGCCCTCGTAGGCAATGTCGTCGGCATCCAAATCCCAGACCAGGCGGAAATCCGACAGGAAGGGATAGAGGATGGCGGCGCGATTGATAAGCTCGCTGTTAAGTGCACAGGTCGCAATGCCCAAACCGCCGCCCTGCGACGCGCCGTTCACAAACACACGGGCAAGATCGATGCCCTCGAGCTCGCGAACGATGCGGCACAGGATGCGAATATCTTGGTGCAAGCGGACATAGTAGAGGTTGGCCGGATCGCCGTCGATACCGGCGACGATATGGCCCGCGACCGTTGTGCCCTCAAATCCACCAATGTCCTCGGAGGGACCTCCTTGGCCGGGGCAGTCGAGGGCGATGAGTGCCATGCCCATGCCCGCAAACGACGCCTGCTCAAACCAGCTGCGGCTTGCACCCGGATACCCATGGAACTGAAGTACCAATGGCACGGGCTCGTCCGAGACGGGTTTAAGGTACTTGGCATGCAGGCGAGCGCCACACATGCCGGTATACCAGAGGTCGAAAAGCTGGCAGGTCACGGCATCGGTGACCGATGCCGTCTCGATCGCATAGTCAAGCCCGACGGCGTCGGCCTCGACCATGCGATCCTTCCAAAAGAGATCGAAATCTGATGGACGGGGCATGGCGCCTCGATATTCACCAAATTGATGTTGCAGCTCCTGAGCACTTGGCATGGCTCGTGAACCCAACCTTTCGAAATCGCAACGGAGGTGCGCCCGGCAAGGGAACCGGGCGCACGGGAGGGAAAGCGAGACTACTCGCCGAGCTTGGGATGCAGCAGCGACGGCGCAGCGCCGAGCAGCATCTTGGTGTAGGGGTCCTGGGGGTGCTGGAAGACCTGCTTGGCCTCGCCCTGCTCGACGATCTTGCCGCCATTCATAACGATGATGTCGTCAGAGATATAGCGGACCGTCTGGATGTCATGGCTGATGAACACCATGGCCAGGCCGAGCTCCTTCTTAAGGTCGGTCAGCAGGTTCAGAATCTGCGCGCGGACCGAAACGTCCAGAGCCGAGGTGGGCTCGTCGGCGATGATGGCATCGGGGTTCAGCGACAGGGCACGGGCAATTGCGACGCGCTGGCGCTGGCCGCCCGAAAGCTGACCGGGAAGAACCTCGGCGGCGGAGCTGGGCAGACCGGTGAGCTCCAGGAGTTCCTTGACGCGCTTCTCCTGTTCGGCCTCGGTGCCCAGATTGTGGACGCGCATGGGATCGAGCAGCTGCTCGCGAACGACCATGCGGGGGTTGAGCGCCGTGGCCGGGTTCTGGAACACGACCGAGATGACGCGACCCATGTGGCGACGGTCCTCGGCGGTACGCTTGGTTACGTCCTTGCCCTTAAAGTAGACCTTGCCGCTCGTGGGGGCCTGCAGGCCGCACATGACGTTGGCGGTGGTGGACTTACCGCAACCGGACTCGCCGACGATGCCGATCGTCTGACCGGGCATGAGCCTAATCGTTACACCCTGGACGGCGTGAACCAGGTTGGGGTGCAGAATCGAGCCGGTACGGGTCCTAAAGGTGACGTGGACGTCATCAAGGAAGATGATCGGCTCGACGCCGTTGACTGCGGTCTCGCTCATCTACATCACCTCCGCGTGAGGGGTCAAACCATTTGCCTTGAGCACCTCGTCGGGGAGCTCGGAATAGAAGTGCTCGGTGCCGGGCACGCGCTTGAAGACCGGACGGGTGTCCAGGCCAATGCGCGGATGGCTCGAGCGGGGCGCGAAGCGATCGCCCTTGGGGAAATCGCGCGGGCTCGGAACGGCGCCGGGCACCTGGTGCAGACGGCCCGAACCGCTCTCGATGGACAGAACGGAGCCCAGAAGACCGCGGGTGTACTCGTGGATCGGGTTAGTGAGCAGCTCCTTGGTGGGCGCCTGCTCGATAACCTGACCGGCGTACATAACCGTGATGTTATGGGCGACCTCGGCGACCAGCGCCAAGTCATGCGAGACGAAGATCATGGCAAAGCCGAGCTTGGCCTGAAGGTCGTTGAGCAGCTTGATGACCTGCTTCTGGACGGTAACGTCCAGAGCGGTCGTGGGCTCGTCGCAGATGACCAGCTTGGGGTCGCGGGTAAGGGCCATGGCGATCAGGACACGCTGACGCTGGCCACCGGAAAGCTCATGCGGGTAGCTCTCGAGCGTACGCTTGGGGTCGAGGCCCACGAGCTCCAGGAGTTCCTCGGCGCTGCGGGTGCCGCCGCGCTTGGTGAGCTGCTTCATCTGGGCAGAGATGAGCATGGAGGGGTTGAGCGAGGACAGGGCGTCCTGATAGACCATAGCGATATCGGTACCGCGCAGGCCGAACCACTCCTTCTTGCTCATCTTGAGCAGGTCGCGGCCCTCCCAGAGGACCTGGCCGGAAAGGTGCTCGTCATCGTCGGTCAGGCCCATGATGGCC
>CAUDYH010000073.1 GCA_958453575.1 uncultured Collinsella sp. | reverse complement strand
CGCAGGCATCGTCCAGCACGCGGCGCACGCCCTCGCGCGCGCGGTCGAACATGTCGTCCGTAAACACACGTAGGCTGCCGGCAACATGGGCCTCCCCCGCCACCGCATTGCAGACGGTGCCGGCCTGCAGCAGGCCGAACGTACCACTGCAGGGCTCGTCGACACCCAACTCGTCCATGAGCTCGCGCTCGGAAACCAAGAACTTGGCAGCCGCCAGCGCCGCATCGTGCGACTCCTCGACCGGAACGCCATAGGTCTTAGCGATATGGATGCTCGTGCCATGGATATGAATGTGTGTCTCACTCGAACGCGCCAGCAACGGACCGGAGCAGCTCGCCAACGTGCCGGCGGGCAGATCGGGCCACACGTGGAAGCCGAAGATGCGATCCACCCCGTAGCGCTCGAACACGCCGCTCTCGCACACCGTCTTGGCACCACCAGTCGTCTCCTCGGCCGGCTGAAACACAAAGAGCACATTGCGCTTAATGGCGCCCGGCTGCTCACGGATCGTACGGTCGACAAAGGTTGCCGCCGAAAGCGCCATGGCCATGTGTCCATCGTGCCCGCAAGCATGCATCTTGCCGGGATGGGTCGAAGCGAACGCTGCCCCCGTTGCCTCGGCAATGGGCAGCGCATCCATATCGGCGCGAATCGCCGTGGCATGCGCGGCGCCAACGCCAGCGTCGAAGAAAGCGCAGACGCAGCCGGGGCACGGATGGGTCACCTCGCAGGTGAGCGGTGCCAACACGCCCTCGATATAGGCGATCGTCTGCGGAAGATCGAAGTCGAGCTCCGGGATCCTGTGCAAGTCGCGGCGGTAGCGACGGAGTTCTTGGAGCTCGGCCATATTGGTTCCTTTCGTAGGTGCGCGTCGGCTGCTATCTATTGTGCCGCAAGATTGCTACACCCTTATTTCCAGCATATCCCTGCATTTTTTAAACGTTATATACGAATACTCTTGTTTGGTAAAGTGCAACGTGGTAGGGTCGTTACCACTTGATAGAGGCGCGGGCACGAAGAACCACGGGCGAGCCGGCAGGCTTTGACCCCGCGGGGAGGCGAAACCCGCCGAACTGGGCTTTTCGGGCACGAACAACCTGGTGGGCCTGTGGGAAACACCCACAGGACTGTCTGCAGCAATGCGGGAGCGCTATCCGGACATTGGGTCCACGCTATGCGGATTCGATGCGCAGATGGCGCCGTCTGGATAGCGAGGTTTACGGGACATGGCATTGACCCCCAACGAGGCATATGCGGCCAAGCAGCCGTTTGTGGACAAGGAGACACTCGAGCATATCGTCGAGCAGTTCCCCACGCCGTTTCATCTATACGACGAGGCGGGCATCCGCCGCAACATGCAAGAAGTGCGCGACGCCTTTGCATGGAACCCGGGCTTTAAGGAATACTTTGCCGTCAAGGCCAACCCCAACCCGGCGCTCATCTCCATTCTCAACGAATACGGCTGCGGCTGCGATTGCTCGAGCTATACCGAGCTCATGATCGCCCGCTCACTGGGCATCACCGGCCACGACATCATGTTCTCGTCCAACGATACGCCGGCGGCGGATTTTGCCCTTGCAGATAAAATGGGCGCCATCGTCAACTTTGACGACATTAGCCACATTGAGTTCTTTGAGCGTGTTGCGGGGCCCATCCCCAAGACGGTCAGTTGCCGCTTTAATCCGGGCGGACTGTTTCAGCTCTCCAACGGCATCATGGACAACCCGGGCGACTCCAAATATGGCATGACCACCGAGCAGCTCTTCGAAGCCTTCCGCATGCTCAAGACTAAGGGCGCCGAGAACTTTGGCATCCACGCATTCCTTGCCAGCAACACCGTCACCAACGACTACTACCCCAAACTCGCGCGCATCCTCTTTGAGCTTGCCGTGCGCCTGAAGCGCGAGACCGGTGCACACGTCGCCTTCATCAACCTATCCGGCGGCGTCGGCATCCCCTACCTGCCCGAGCAGCAGGCCAACGACATCCATGCCATCGGCGAGGGAGTACACGCGGCCTACGACGAGATCCTGGTTCCCGCCGGCATGGGCGATGTGTCCATCTGCACCGAGATGGGCCGCTTTATGATGGGCCCCTACGGCTGCCTGGTCACCAAAGCCATCCACGAGAAGCAAATCTATAAGGACTATATCGGCGTCGATGCAAGCGCCGTCGACCTCATTCGCCCTGCCATGTACGGCGCCTACCACCACATTACGGTGATGGGCCAGCCTGGTGGCGCCGACAAGACTGCAGCACCCGTCACGAACACGTACGACATCACGGGCAATCTGTGCGAGAACAATGACAAGTTCGCCATCGACCGCGAGCTGCCGCATATCGACATGGGCGACCTGCTCGTGATTCACGACACCGGCGCGCATGGCTACTCTATGGGCTACAACTACAACGGCCGCCTGCGCTCCGCCGAGGTCCTACTGCGTCCCGATGGCTCGGCCGACCTCATCCGCCGCGCCGAGCGCCCGGTCGATTACTTTGCCACACTCGACGTGCTGCCGTGCGGCCGCGAGCTGCTGGCCAAATCGCGCGCCGAAAGTGCCCGCCGTCGCGCCCAAGACGAGCGCCTGGCAGTCGCAGCTCAATGGAACAAACGCATCCAGATCGCGGAGGCGAAGGAGAAGAACATGGATATCCGCAACCTCGAGGGCTCGATCGTCGCCCTCGTCACGCCGTTTAAAAAGGACGGCAGCGTCGACTTTGACGCGCTCGAGCGCCTTATCGATTTCCACTTGCAAAATGGCACCGATGCCATCCTCACCCTGGGCACCACCGGTGAGAGTGCCACGATGACCGATGACGAGGACAACTCCGTCGTCGCCGCCGTGGTCAAGCATGTTGCAGGACGCGTCCCCGTCATCGCCGGCTCGGGCTCCAACTCCACGCAGACCATGCTCACCAAGTCGCTCACCTATCAGGGCCTGGGCGCCGACGGTCTGCTGCTCATCACCCCCTACTACAACAAGTCCAATGAAGAGGGTATCTATCAGCACTTTAAGACCGTCGCCGATGCCGTGGACATCCCCTGCATCCTGTACAACATCCCCGGCCGCTGTGGCTGCGGCATCAGCGAGCGCAACGTAGAGCGCTTGGCCGCGCACCCCAACATCATGGGTATTAAGGAAGCCTCGGGCAACGTCGCCTACGCGGCCAAGATCGCCCACCTGCTGTCAGACGACTTCCGCATGTACTCGGGCGAGGACGCGCTTACCGTGCCGCTCATGAGCCTGGGCGCCTCGGGCACCATCAGCGTGTGGGCAGACGTTCAGCCGCAGCTCGTGCATGACATGTGCCGCGCCTATTTGGACGGTGACGTGGCGCGTGCCCGCGATATCCAAATTGCCGGCCAGCCGCTCATCAATGCCCTCTTTAGTGAGGTCAACCCCATCCCCGTCAAAGAGGCGCTCACTCAGATGGGTATGATCGAGGCAAACTACCGCATGCCGCTGTGCCCCATGGCCAACGACACGCGCTCTGCACTTACCGATGCCCTGAAGGGAGCTGGTCTGCTTGATTAAGACCGTCATTATGGGAACGGGCCGCATGGGCTCGCTCATCCGCACCACCGCCGAGGGCGTTGTCGACGCCGCCGGTCAACCCGTTTTCGACATCGTCGCCCAGATTGGCTTCGATTTGAGCGAGCTCGAGAACGCACCGGCCGCCGATGTGATTATCGACTTCTCGAACGTCGTGACCTTCGATGCCGTCGTCGCCTATGTCGAGCGCACGGGCGCGGCGTTGGTCTCGGGCACCACAGGCTACACCCCCGAGCAGATGGACCGTCTGCGTGAGCTGGGCCAGAACACCCGCGTTATGCACTCGGGCAATTACTCCATCGGCATCGCAGCCCTGCGTCATCTAGTGGCCCAGGCCACGCGTGAGCTGCCCGGCTTTGACTGCGAGATTGTCGAGACTCACCACAACCAAAAGGTCGACGCCCCCAGCGGCACCGCAAAGCTGCTGCTCGACGCCGTAGTCGAGGCCGAGCCCGAGGCAGGCTACCACCCCGTCTATGGCCGCGAGGGCATGTGCGGCGCGCGTGACCCCAAGGAGATCGGCATGCACTCGCTGCGCGGCGGCACCGTCGCCGGCGTGCACGAGGTGAGTTTCTTTGGCCAGGACGAGGAGGTCACGCTCACGCATCGCGCCGCAAGCCGTCAGATCTTTGTCAACGGCGCCTTAGCAGCCGCGCAGAAGCTTGTCACCCGCGAACCCGGCTTCTATACGTTCGACCAGATCATGTTTGCCTAACCAGGTATCAACCGGATCCACCCAAAGGAGAGACAGCAAATGAGCAACGCAGCCGAGATGGATGCACAGGAGATTATCAACTACATCGCTACCGCGCCCAAAAAGACGCCCGTCAAGCTGTACGTGCGCGAGAAGCCGGGCATGAAGGTCCAGTGGGGCAATGCACACGTCTACGGCGGTCGTCGTGGCAAGACCGTCTTTGGCGACTGGGATGAGCTCAAGGCCATCCTCGATGCCAACGCCGACTCCATCGACTACTACGACGTCGAGAATGACTGCCGCAACTCCGCCGTTCCCATGCTCGACCTTAAGAGCATCAACGCCCGCATTGAGCCGGGCGCGATCATCCGCGACCGCGTCGAGATTGGCGATCGTGCCGTCATCATGATGGGCGCCATCATCAACATCGGCTCCGTTATCGGCGAGGGTTCCATGATCGATATGGGCGCCGTGCTGGGCGGTCGCGCCACCGTGGGCAAGAACTGCCACATCGGCGCCGGCACCGTGTTGGCGGGCGTCGTGGAGCCCGCGAGCGCTACGCCCGTCATCATCGAAGACGATGTCATGATCGGCGCCAACGCCGTGGTCTTGGAAGGCGTGCGCGTGGGCAAGGGCGCTGTTGTCGCCGCCGGCGCCGTGTGCGTCCAGGACGTCCCCGCCGGCGCCGTCGTGGCCGGCGTCCCCGCCCGCGTCATCAAGATGCGCGACGAAAAGACCGACAGCAAGACTGGCCTCGAGGAAGGACTACGTCAACTTTAATAGTTACGCGGTTATGACAAAAAGGCCGAAGTCCCAAAGGGCTTCGGCCTTTTCGTTACGGTCAATCTGCTCGATCCCTTATCGATTCTCGATGCTGCCGATATTCTTGAGCTCGATGGAGATGAGGCCGTTGGGTTCGTTGACGAACTCGATGTACTCGGAGTTCGAACCCATCTCGGCCGGGAAGCTGATCTCGATGCCCGTGTCGGTACGGATCTTGTGATTGCGCACGGCCGCGCGCTCAACTTGCTTGCGCTCCACGGGAACGCGCTCAGGCACCTTCTCCTCAGTCAGTGCCGCGCGCACGCTCTCCTTGATGACCGGCTCGTCCTCAAAGACCTCATCGACGATATCCCAGGGCGGCAGCTCCTCGTCATCCTCGACCTTCTCGGCAACGGCAGCCTTAACCTTAGCGAGCGCTACGGCCGTATTGGCACCGTGCTCCTCGGCGACTTCCTCGACCACGCGCGTCACGGTGTCGATGACCTCCTTACCCGATACGCCCGTGTCGCACTGCAGCAGGCCATCGGGGATAAGCATACGGTCCTCGCCGGCGATCTTGCGTTTCTTGTCCACATAGCCGATCTCCATGGTGCTCGCGCGCACGATGGCATAGCTCGGCACCTTTTGCGAGGGGTTCGGCAGAATGGCGTAGTGGCGCGCGATGTCATTGCGCACCTCCCCCTCCTCGCGACCCACTTCGTGCATAAAAGCCTGCTTGGAGCCCAGCAGCATCACGGCAAACCAGCGGGCATCCTCATCGTCGTCAAAATCAGCCACGAGCACATCGGTAGATTCGGCTTTCTCGGCTTTGGTGAGCTCGGAGGAGATAAACTCCGCAATCTGCTGCGACAGGTCCACGAACTCGCGCTCGCCAAAGAAATAGCCCTTGAGCTCGCCGCCGAATGCGGAGCTCTCGGCAAACGTGGCGCGTTTGTTGTCGGCCGAGGTGCGTGCGCGGCGCAGATGCGTGGTTACGAAATTGCGCACGGTACGGCTTTCGATATCGAGCTCGCGCTGGCTCATAACGTTGACGGCAGAATCAAAGTCCAGGATATGCAGAATCGCGTGATTGATTTTCATATACGGCATTCCGTTCTAGATCGAATTGAGCACGAATCAGTATAGCGGTCAAGCCCGCCCCAGGCGCATCGAAGATTGGCGCATCGGGGACAGGTTGCTTTGCACCAATGGTTAGCGCAGGAGCTCGGACTGCCAAGCCTCGAGCTGTTCTGCCAAACTCTTGCCGGCAGCGGGCATGTCGATCTGGGGTCGTTTGGGCAGCAGTGCGCATTTAAGGATTGCCACGATGGTCTGCGAGACAAAGCGTCGCGTATCCTTGTCAAAGCCTTGCGCAGCCTGGAGCATCACGGGCAGGCTCTCGCGCAGATTCCCGGCGATATCCGCAAACCGCTCAGCACCCGTAGCCTCAAGCACGGAGAACAACGCATCTACAAAACGCTCGCGCTCGCTAGGTGAC
>CAUDYH010000072.1 GCA_958453575.1 uncultured Collinsella sp. | reverse complement strand
AAGGGTCTGGTGAAGTACTGGCTCACCTTCAACGAGATCAATATGATCTTGCACCTGCCGTTTATGGGTGCCGGTCTGGTCTTTGAGGAGGGCGAGAACAAGGAGGCCGTCGAGTACCTGGCCGCCCACAACGAGCTCGTCGCCAGCGCTTGGGCAACCAAGATCGCTCACGAGATCGACCCTGAGGTCAAGATCGGTTGCATGCTTGCCGCAGGTAGCTACTACCCCTACAGCTGCCGTCCGGGCGATGTGCGCCAAGCGCAGATTGACAACCAGAGCAACTATTTCTTCGTCGACGTTCAGAGCCGCGGCTACTACCCGGCCTATGCCGTCAAGAAGCTCGAGCGTTTGGGCATCGATGTGGGCATGACGGATGAGGACCGCGAGATCCTGGCCGCCAACACCGTCGACTTCATCAGCTTTAGCTATTACAGCACCCGTTGCTCCGCCGGTGCCGATAACCCCGATGTCGAGCGCACCCAGGGCAACGCCTTCGCCGGCGCCAAGAACCCCTACCTGCAGGAGAGCCAGTGGGGCTGGGCCATCGATCCGCTGGGCTTCCGCATCACCCTCAACGACCTGTACGACCGTTATCAGAAGCCGCTGTTTGTGGTCGAGAACGGTCTGGGCGCCAAGGACGTTGTCGAGGAGGATGGCTCCATCAACGACGACTACCGTATCGACTACCTGCGCCAGCATATCGCCGCGATGCGCGATGCGGTGACCGAGGACGGCGTTGACCTGCTGGGCTACACCACCTGGGGCCCGATCGACCTGGTGTCTGCCGGCACGGGCGAGATGTCCAAGCGCTACGGCTTTATCTATGTGGACCGCGACGACGCCGGCAACGGCACCCTCAAGCGTTCCAAAAAGAAGAGCTTTCACTGGTACAAGCATGTCATTGAAACGAATGGTGAGGATCTGTCCTAAGGAAGCCGAGACACTCAACTTCAGAGTTTCCTAACCAATACGCCCGGCGAGCAGTTAATGCCCGCCGGGCGTTTTGTTAAAAGAAGTGAAAGCACTCATTGGGGACGTACTTAAATGAGTACCCGCAGAATGAGAGTGGATAATCTCCCGTTTTTAGCCTGTTTGTGGGCTCAAAGTGGGAGATTATCCACTCTCGCCATTTGGGCGTCCAAAAATCCTCGCTCGTTTTGTCTTAGTCATTGGGGACGTTCTTAAACGACTAGTCGCTGGCGACGTCCCTCGCCGTCGGCGGATTTTGGGACATGTGGCCCGCTTTTTGGGCCCGCCTGTCGGTACACTAAAAGCACTATGGGTACCCGCGAGCGACATATCGGCCACGCGGCCGCCCGATCCGCGCCCGTAGCGGATCTCAGGGGCGGCAGACTCTTTGCCATGCCGCGATTCCTTGTTGGCATATCGCATGGCGTGTACCGCCACCGCATCTTCGTTATCGCTGGCGCCATTACCGCGCTGTTCCTTATACTTTTGGCAGTCTTGCCGGCGCTGTTTGCCTCCGACCCCAAGCTTTCCAACACCGCGCCTGTCTATGGTGAGGTATCCGAAGAGGTTGTGGACGGACTCATTCATTCGAGCTCCCTCCCGTTGCTCATAGCCGGAATTGCGTTTTCAATTTGGGGTGTGTTGGCGTACCTGCGCTGCCTGGACTACGTCTTGCGCCGCCGCCTTGTTGCCGTCGCCACCATCTGCGCCCTGTGGATGATCGAGGTCATCCTCAAATATAAGTCGTTCACGCCGTTCTATGCCACCGTGCTGTGGTACCTGTACTACGTGCCCATGACGCTCATTCCGCTGCTCTACCAGCTGTGCGGCTTGCGCCTCGCGGGTCTGGAACAGCATCGTATGGGGCGTCGGTACCGCACCGTTTTGTGGGCCATGGCTGTCCTGCTTATCGGCTTTGTGCTCACCAACGATTTCCACCGGCAGGTATTCCACTTTGACCGTGCAAGCGACACCTGGAGCAACGATTATACGTACGGCTGGGGCTATTTCGCTGTCCTGGCGTGGACGGCCTTTAACTTCGCGGCCTTTTTTATCCTGGTTGGTCGGTCCTCGTCCTTTCGCATTCAGCGCTTTTCGGGCACGGCGGCGCTTGTTTTGTTGGGCGGTGCGTTCTTTGCCATCTCGTATGCTCTGCGCGTGCCCTGGGCATGGAGGCTCAACTTTTCGCTCGTCTATTGCGTCTTGTGCGTGGTGGCGATGGAAATCTGTCTCGATTGCGGTGTCATTCCGTCATATCACGACATCGCCGGCATTTTCGATACCTTGCCGCTCGACCTCAAAGTTCTAACGCGCGACCTGCAGGAAGTCTATGCCACACCGGTGTCAAAGCCAATGCCGGCGGGCGTGTGCGAAGAGCTGCGGGCCCAGGAGCACGGGCATGCCCATGCCTTTGCCGTAGAGTCCAATCCCGATGTGATGTACCGAGCCTTTCCACTGCTGGGCGGATCGGCCCTGCTTGCCCAAGACGTGTCGGAGCTCAACGAGCTTAACCGTGAACTGGCACATCGTCGCATGGAGCTGCAGCGCCAAAATGAGCTGCTCACGGCCGACTACGATCTTAAGACGCATCTGGCAGATCAAGAGGCCGAGACCTTGCTAGTCCAAGACGTGGACCAGGCGCTTGCCCGCGCGTTCGAAGAGATGTACGACCTGCTGAGCTCGCTGCCACCGTTGACCGACGAGGCGTCTTCACACGAGCGTTACCGCATGCTGCAGCGCGCCAAGATGCTCGTCGCCTATTGCAAGCGCAAAGGGTCGCTCACGTTGGCGCAGCACGGGGAGAGCGGTTTTGATCGCGACCGCATTCAACTCATTGCCAATGAGCTCGCAAGCGACCTGCGCACCATCGATGTCGATTGCGCTTCGATTATCGCCATACGGCGCCCGATGCACGCCAGTACGGTAAGCGCCCTGTACGACTGCGTGTATGACTTTGCGTTTTTTGCCTACACCACCGACCATCCGGCGCTCATGTATCACTTGGGCGACCATGACTCGTGCAGTGTCGAGCTGCGCGCCACGCTCTTCTCCAACGATGAGGAAGACTTGTCTCAGACACCGGCCGCCCATGAGCTCGAAAGCGCTCTGCAAGGGCGCAACGTGGCATACCGCCTTGAGGGCGAGCCCGGCCAGCTGCGCATGATCGTCTTGATGCCGAGGGCGGGTGAGTAACGATGCAGATTTCGCTCATCCTTCCCCAAATCGTTGCGCTCGATGTTGTCTTCGCCCTGGCTGCGTGTCTACAGACGATCCACGTCCCGCTCATCGCATCGCGCCGCTCGTCCTATAACCGTAAGGTGATTTGCGCCTACGAGGCGAGCCTTGTGCTTCACTTGGTCATCTCGGCTGTCATTTTGTTCGCGTCGTCTGGCTCATATCTGGTGGCGCCGCTTGACGTTTGCGCCAGGGCAATGGGCGGAGCGCTGTGGCTCAATGCCGCGATCTTTGCCTACGGCGTAGTGCTTATGGTGCACTATCGTTGCCCCGTCATGCTGGCCGAGCTGCTGCTTGTTGCCGCCGTGACACCGCCGGTGGTTTTTGCCATGGGCTCGGCGTGGGCCGTTGTCCTTATCGCAGAGGGAGCGTTCTTCCTGTTCCGCTCCATCGCGGCGCTCTTGATGGACGTCCGTAACCGCCAAGAAGATATCACGGCGTTCTCGACGATCGAGACCATCAACGTGATTCCCGTCGGCATCCTGTATCTGGATTCAAAGGGCCATCCGTTGCTCATGAACCGCTGCATGCGCAAAAACCTCGCTGAGCTTCACATGCCCACCGACTTGCACGATATGAGCGGCACATGGAACGGCCTTCGAAAGCTCAGCGCCCAGATGCCCGAGAGCAGCAGAGACCGCGTTCGAATTGACCTGGATCGCTTTGGTGAGACACGCGCGGTGGTCGAGGTTTCTCCTTCCGAGATTCGCCTGTTTGTGTGCGACGACGTTATGGTTTCGGGTCGCCCCTTGGAGCGCATCATCGGCTTGGACGTGACGGAGTACGCACATGCCCATGACCGCCTGGCGCACGCCAACCGACTGCTCGAGCTTGCGGGCCAAGAACTTCAATCGCAGATCGAAGAGGTCAAAAAAGTTGCTGACAATGCGGCCTATCTGCGTATGCGCGCTCGCGTGCACGACGTGATCGGGCAGCGCCTGTCCATCCTCCATCGTTATCTGGAGGAGGGACGCCTGGATGACGAGTCACTCGAGCAGATCGACCCGCTGCTGCGCTCAATCGCTGCCGACCTGCGCAGCGGGGGCGACGCCGAACCGGCAGAGCAACTGGGCGATATCGTCCATGCCTTTGGTCTGGTGAGTGTGCAGATCGATGTGGAGGGCGAGCTGCCAAGCGACGCGCGTGTCGCGGCAGCCTTTTTGCAGATTATCCGCGAAGCCTCGACCAATGCCACCAAGCATGCACAGGCCCATCAGGTCCATGTGTGCCTGTGGCAGGAGACGTCGGAAGACGGCGCTGTTGCGCGGATGACCGTTTCTAACGATGGCGCGCCTGCGCCCGTATCGTATCGCGAGGGAACGGGTATCCCTGGTATGAGGCATGTCGCACAGAATCTGGGCGGCAGCCTGGAAGTCCGCGCCGCCCCGCCCTTTACGCTTGCGGTGTCCATCCCGCTCACCTCCAACGCCACGGTCCAAAGGAGAAGCTCATGATCCGCGTGTTAATCGTCGAAGACCAGGCTATCTTGCGCGAGAGCCTCGCGCGTTCCGTGGGCGACCAGCCCGACATGACGGTTGTCGCCGCGATCGCCGACGCCTCGGATGCCTTGGACGTTGTGCTCAAGGAGCGCCCGGACATGATACTGATGGACGTGTGCACCGAGCATGACTCCAACGGCATTGTGGCGGCGGCGCGTATTAAAGAGGAGCTGCCCGAGTGCCGCGTCATCATCATGACGGGCATGCCCGAGATCACCTTTGTGGACCAGGCGCGCGAGGCGGGCGTCGATAGCTTTGTGTATAAGAACGTCGGTATCGACGAGCTATTCGCCGTGATGCGCTCCACGCTGGCGGGCTACTGCACGTTTCCCAAGCCGCCCGAGAGCATCTTCTCGGGCACGGCGGCCCTCGACGATGTCGAGCTGTCGATTTTGCGCCTTGCCTGCGAGGGTAAAAGCCGCCGCGAGATTGCGGCAGAGCTGTTTATGAGCGAGGGCACCATCAAACGCCGCATCTCGGAGATCCTCAACAAGACCGGCTACGACAACATCATGCGCCTGGCCGTGCATGCGGTGACCGAGGGCAGCATCGTTCCCAACATGGAGCGCTCGTAATCGACGCGCTCGCCCGTGTTCCGGCGCCGTAAAGATAGACCGCCTGCCGTTTCGCATCTAAAAACGGCGGGCGGTCTGCTTGTATGGGCAGTGTTGTCGGCGCAAGGCGACGGTGCCGCAGGATCAACTCCTGCGGCACCGTCTGGTGTGCGCGGATGTGTCCGCCAATCCGCGGCTATCGGTGTCCGCCGTTATGCGATGGTTGCGCTGTAGGAGGCGACGTCCTCGTAGGAATCGGTCAGGTAGGCGTCGATGCCGATGGTCGTGTTGACTAGGCTGTCGAAGCTGTCAAGCGTGCCCTTCGAGAAGGTGAACTCTTCGGTGGCGTTGGTGCCGGGCATCAGGTGGGCCGAGAACCAGGCTTCCTTCATGGTGCCGTTGACGTTTGTCTTGCCGGTGGGAGCGTAGAAGGTCAGGTCCTTGTCGCTCTTGTTGACGATGTTGACGACAAAGCCGATGTCGCCCCAGTCGTCCTGGAACTTCTCGGTGATGGTGATGGTGCACAAATCGTCATCGGCGACGGTGACGGCGGGGGAGATTTCGACGCTCTGGACATCGCCGTCTTCGACGGCCTCCTCGACTTCCTCTTCCTTCTCGGCGGCCTCGCGATCCTTCTTCACGGTACCGGATAGGTCCTTATCGGACTTGCTAAAGATGAGCTTGTCCTCGCCGTCCTCAAGGACAAGCTTGCCGTCCTCGAGCTTCGCGTCGGTCGTCTCCTTGTCGACGGTGATACTCGCGGTGGTAGCGTCCTTGGCCTCCCACTTTAGGTCGGAAACTTCGGAGAACAAATCGAGGCTGCCCGTGCCGTCTTCGTCCAGGACCAAGATGCAGCTGATGCCCCATTCCTCGAACATATCCATATACTCATCGGTCAGCTCTTCGCCCTCCGTGGTTCCACCCGAGAGCTTCCAGCTGCCGACAAAGTTGGCCTTGGGGTCTTTGCCGCCGCTGCAGCCCGTGAGGGCAAATGCGAGCGCCAAGACGCATGTCAGAAATGCGAGTACGGACTTTTTGAACGTTGTCTTCATGGTGTCCTCCTTTATCGAACGAAACCCATAGAAGCAAATGCGGGGGTGGCGGATCCCCCGCCAATTACCAGATAGAGGGGCTAGGGCCTGGGCGTTCCGCAGTTGCTGCAGAACTTGCCGCCGTTTTCGCTGCCGCAGTTGGGGCAGAACCACTTGGCCGGTGCCGGGGCGGGTGCGGGACTGCCACACTCGGAGCAGAACTTGCCGGTGTTGGTGGCGCCGCAGCTGCAGGTCCATGTGCCGGCCGCGGGAGCAGCGGCAGGAGCCGGTGC
>CAUDYH010000071.1 GCA_958453575.1 uncultured Collinsella sp. | reverse complement strand
GTATATACAACCTTACATGGCTCAAAATCGACCGTTCGCCGATGGGGATAAATTAATCGACAAAGAGGTATCAAAAAGCCGTAACCTGTAACTGTGATTGGTATCAAATACTAATGATTTGTTACGAGGTGAGACGATGAAGATGCTCGATTACGTTCAGCTTGCCCATGTGCGTATGGGGGAGAACCTCGAGCGTTCGTCTGAGCTGGTAGCGCAGCTCGTTGATATTTTCCAGTCCGGTTCTTTTGATGCACTGCGCATCGTTGCTTCGGGTTCGTCGCGCCATGCCGCCGATTGCGCCCGCGATTACCTGCAAGATGCGCTGCAGATGCAGGTGTCCGTTGTGACGCCCGAGGCCTTCGTCGATTTTGAACACACCTATCCGCAGCATGCGCTCAACATCGCCGTCTCGCAGAGCGGCTATTCGACCAATACGATTGCGGCGCTCGATTACATGCGTGCACACGATATGGCTGCAGTTGCGCTCACGGCAAACGTCGAGGCACCCATCAAGGAACACGCTGACATCGTTCTTGACTACGGTGTGGGTGTCGAGTCGGTGGACTTTGTGACTCTGGGCGTCGAGGTTCTCGTTGAGTACCTGGTGCTCTTTGGTATTTACGGCGGTCAGGCGCGCGGAACGATTGACGCCAAGGGCGTTGCTCAGCGTCTTGATGACCTGCGCGAGGCTATCCAGGCTAATGCCGTGATGTGCAAGACCGCCGAGGCATATGTCCAAGATCACATGCTCGAGCTTTCTGAGCACATGCCCGCCATGGTCGTCGGCAACGGCCCCAACTATGGTGTTGCCGAGGAGGCAGCGCTCAAGCTGAGCGAGACCATCAAGATTCCTGCCATGCATCACGAAGGCGAGGAGTTCGTCCACGGTCCCGAGATGCAGATCGTTCCGGGCTATCTGGTGTTTATCGTCGACGATCCGCAGGGGTCGGAGCGTCTTGCGAATATCGCCGATGCGCTATCGAACGTTACGGCAAAAACGGTGCTGCTCACGGCCCATCCCAAGGGTAGGGCTCACGAGGTTGCGGTGCCTCAGGTGGCTCCGCTGCTCAGCGCAATTCCCAATCTTGTGTTCTTCCAGACGATTGCGGCCATGATTGCCGAGCGTCTGAAGTCATGGAACGTGCACCCGTATCTCGATACCGTCTCCAAGCAAATGGAGGTCAAGGCAGAGGGCTACGAAGAGTCAGTCAATGCGCTTAAGGCCAAAGCGGCTGAGTGTTACGGAATGTAAGCGGGTTTTGATGCCCGTTGGCATGGGGGATGTGGAAACAACCCCAGAAAGGAGAGACAAATGAAGGAAACCGAGAAGATCGAGATCATGCACTTTAGCCAGGAGGGCTACGTCGAGGACGGCAAGAACGTCTACGAGGCCGGCAAGAAGATGACCGCGCTCGCCGACAAGGTCGCCGACGAGGGCTACGACGCCGTGTTCCTGATGGGCGTCGGCGGCACCTGGGACGAGCTCATGCAGCTCGAGTACCTCATGAACAAGTTCGGCGACCGCGACCTCGAGGTCTACCTGATCCACGCCGCCGAGTGGAACGTCATGGGCCACAAGCGCATGACCGAGAAGTCCGTCGTGCTCACCGCCTCCGAGTCCGGAACCACCCCCGAGGTCCTCGAGGCCGTCAAGAAGATGAAGGAAAAGGGCATTCGCGTCTACGCCATGACCAAGCCCGAGGGTCTCATCGGCCAGGCTGTCGGCGCCGAGAATTGCGTCAAGATGGCTTCCGATCATGGTAACGGCGGCTGCGAGATGGGCTACTACCTCGCCGACTGCTTCGGCCTGCGCCTGCTCAACCGCCGCGGCTGCTTCCCGCAGTTCGATAAGTTCATCGAGCAGACCAAGGACGTTTGGACCCACCTGGTCGACATCCGCAAGAGCTTCGAGCCGCGCGCCGAGGAGCTCGCAAAGAAGTACGCCCTGGCCCCCTACACCATGTTCATCGGCTCCGGCGCCCTGTGGGGCGAGACGATCCTGTTCTCGATGTGCATCCTGGAGGAGATGCAGTGGAAGCGCACCCGCTACATCACCTCGGCCGACTTCTTCCACGGCACCCTCGAGCTCGTGGAGCCCGGCGTCCCCGTGTTCCTGTTCATGGGCGAGGACGAGAACCGCAAGCTCGACGAGCGCGTCCGCGCGTTCCTCAACCGCGGCGTGACCGGCGACACCGACATCAACATCATCGACACCGCCGAGTTCGCGATCCCCGGCCTTGACGACGAGTTCCGCGTCATCGTGTCTCCGTGGATCCTTTCCTCGCTGATCACCGATCGCCTTGCCGCTTACTACGAGACGGTCACCAAGCACAACCTCAACTACCGTCGCTACTATCACCAGTTCGACTACTAATAGTTGACCACTCATTTAAGAAGCACCCTGCCCGGGCGCATGCGTCCGGGCATTTTTATGCCGAAATTCGCTAGGAAGGGGATCGAATGAGGCAGTTTATCGTGGCGTCCCATGCTCATTTCGCGTCTGGAATCGTCGAGAGCATCGGCCTGCTTTCCGGTGAGCGCGAAAACGTCCATGCGCTCTCTATGTATGTCGACGGAAACGAGGACCTGTCCAAGGAGGCTGCAGCGATTCTGGACGGCTTTGCCGCGGACGACGAAGTTGTCGTGTGCACTGACCTCTTTGGCGGCAGCGTCAACAACGAGTTCACCAAGATCGTCCAGACGCGTCCCAACACGCACCTCGTGACCAATATGAACTTGCCACTCCTTATTCAGCTGCTGTTCGTACCCGATTCCACTCCGATCGACGAGGCCATTCGCCAGATCGTCGAGGCGGACGACACTAAGGTCAAGTACGTCAACGACCTGCTGGGGCAGGCCGAACTCGATGAGTTTTAATCGTTAGGAGCACATCATGATTCAGATGATTCGTGTAGATTATCGACTGCTTCACGGCCAGGTTGCCGTTAGCTGGACCTCGGCTCTGGGTGCCGACTGCATCCTGTTAGTGAGCGACACGGTCCTCAATGACAAGCTTCGTCTGCAGGCCCTGTCCCTTGCAAAGCCCGAAGGATGCAAGGTCGTCGTCAAAAACACCGAGGATGCTGTCAAGGCGCTCCAGAGCGGTGTGACCGATAAGTACAAACTCTTCGTGGTTTGCGAGACGATTCAGCAGGCCGGTGCCGTCGCCAAGGCGATGGGAGTCAAGAAGATCAACCTCGGCAACGTTGCCTTTAGCGAGAATGCCCGCCAGGTCTCGACGAGCGTGTTCCTCACGCCCGAGAACGAGGCCTACGTGAAGGAGCTGCTCGGCGAGGGCTATGAACTGTTCATTCAGATGATTCCGGCAGATGCGAAGACTGACGCCGCGAAGGTCATCGGTTAGGGGCCGTCATGGTTATCAAGACAATCCTGATTTTCCTTATTGCCCTTTTGGGTTATTCCGAGTGGCTGACGGGCACGAGCTACCTCCAGCGCCCGATCGTGCTCGGACCTCTGGTTGGCCTTGTCATGGGCGACATGGTGACCGGCACGATCATGGGCGCCACGATGGAGCTTGCCATGGTCGGCGCCATCTCGGTCGGCGCCTATAACCCGCCCGATACGATTTCCGGCACTATCCTGGGCGTATCTCTTGCCATGCAGGCCGGCGCGGACGCTTCGGCGGCCCTGACCCTGGGTATTCCTATCGCCACGATCGTCCTGGCGCTCGACACGGCCCTGGGCCAACCGGTCATGCTGCTGCTGGTGCACCGTATCGACAAAAACGTCGAGGACGGAGACACCAAGGCCATCACGCGCAACATGCTCATCGCCGGTTACGCGCAGAGCTGGTGCGGCCTGCTGATTATTCCCCTGGCATTCTTCTTTGGTGCCGATGCTGTTGCCAGCCTGCTCAACATCATCCCCGATTTCGTTCAGACCGGCATGGATGTCGCCGCCGCCTTCTTGCCCGCACTCGGCTTTGCGATGCTGGCGCAGATGATTATGAACAAAACAGTGGCTCCGTTCTTCTTCGCTGGCTTCTTCCTCGTCGCCTACTTTGGCATTAGCACGACGGGCGTGGCGATCTTTGCCGCGATCATCGTCGTCGCGATGACGGTTTTGGGTGATAAGAAAAAAGCGGAGCAGCCCGCAGCGGCAACCGAGGATCCTGCGATTGGGAGTGGGTTCGATGAGTTTTAAGTTTGAGTCTTCTTACGACGGGCTGATTTCCCGCGCAGACCTTAAGAAGCTGTTCTGGCGCTCGATTCCCTATGAGCATTCCTGGAACTACGAGCGTATGGGCCATATCGGCTTTATGTGGGCCCTTATGCCGATCCTTCGCAAGCTGTATCCGCAGGATGCGGACTTTAAGGCCGCCCTTAAGCGCCATATGGAGCTCTATAACGTCACGCCGTACATCTCGACGCTTCCCATGTCCATCGCCGCTGCAATGGAGGAGGTCAACGCTACTGACGATAGCTTTGACACGAGCGCGATCTCTAATGTCAAGCTTGCTTTGATGGGGCCGCTGTCCGGCGTGGGCGATGCTTTCTACTGGGGCACGCTGCGAATTTTGGCAACGGGTGTCGGCACGTCGCTGGCGCTGCAGGGCTCTATTCTTGGCCCGATTTTGTTCCTGCTCGTGTTCAACGTTCCTCACTACATCATCCGTTACCTGCTGACGTTTGTGGGATATCGCTTTGGCTCGGACATGATCAGCAAGGTCCAGGAATCGGGCATTATGGACACGATCGTCAAGATGGCCTCTATCATGGGCGCCATGGTGATCGGTGCTATGACCATGGAGATGGTCACCGTGGACATTCCGCTCATGGTCGGTGCGGGCGATGGTGCTCAGACGCTCGCCGAGCTGCTCAACGGAATCTTCCCGGGCTTTGTCACGATGGGGCTGTTTGGAATTGTCTATCTCATGCTCAAGAAGAAGATGAATCCGCTGCTCATCATGCTTGTGATCCTGCTCGTGAGTATCGCTGGCGCGTTCTTTGGAGTGCTTGGTGTCCAGTAGGGTATCCGTCATAATGAAAACAATGTAAGAGGGGGCGTCGCGCACACTGTGCTGCGGCGCCCTTTTGCCGAAAGGTGGACAAGATGGAGTATCCGCAGCTTGCCGTCATGAATATCAGCCATCGTTATTTTGACCTTGAGGAATTCTTTTCTTCGGCAGCGGCCTCGGGCTATACGTGTTGCGAGCTTTGGACCGGGGCGATGCATCTGTATGTCGATTGCCATGGATACGATTCGCTCGAGCGGGTACGGGAGCTGTCGCAGCGGTATGGGGTTCGGATTGTGGGGCTTTGTCCCGAACAGAACAACCCCAAGCCGTGGAATATCGCGGCGCGCGGGAATGAGGCGCGTGCCCGCACGCTCGCGTACTTTAAGAACGTTGTAGATATCGCGGCGGAACTTGGAGCCGAGCAGGTCATGGTCTCGAGCGGCTGGGCATTTTTGAACGAGCCGATCGAGGACGCGTGGGGTCGCAGCGCCTCGATGCTGCGTGCGATTGCCGAGCATGCGGGAGAGCGCGGCGTGCGACTGGTGCTCGAGGCCCTACAGCCGGTTGAGTCGATGATCGTGAACTCGGCGGCCGATACGAAGCGCATGATCGAGGCAGTTGATCATCCGGCACTTAAGGCGTGTCTGGATTTGGGCGCTATGGCGGTGGCGGGGGATACCATCGACGATTATTTCGATCTGCTTGGCGATGATGTCGCCCACGTGCATTTTGTCGATGTTGCGGCAGATGGCACGACGCATCTTGCCTGGGGTGACGGCGACCGCGATATGCGCGCCGACCTGGATAGGCTGGTGGCGCGCGGCTATCGCGGAGTTGTTTCGGCCGAGACCTATGATTGGCGCTATTTCTCCAATCCCGCGGCAGCCGACGCTCAGGTTATGGCGGAGTACCGACGCGCGATTGGCGCCTAAGTGGGACAGGGCGCCGAGTTGGCGTTTGACGCTTTTTGAGAAACGGGACGTGCTTTCCGCTTGAGGCTTCTGGCGGAAAGCACGTCCCAGAACAGGCGCTCAGAATGGGACACACTTTCCGCTGAGGACCTCAACCGGAAACCGCATCCCAGTTTTTGGCTGGCGGGCGGGACGCGCTTTCCCCTATGTTTCCAAATGAATACGCTATGAGCCGAGGAGGACGATTCTCCCCGCAAACACTCTAGTATGCTAAAGTACCCAGAAGACCGGCGGAGCTATGCCGGTCTTCTGCTCTATATGAAACACAGCATGAGGAGGCTCACCAGATGACGGCCACACCGTGGGGATTCCGGGACATATTGCCCGAGGAGGCTCAGGCGCGCGA
Source organism: uncultured Collinsella sp. (assembly GCA_958453575.1). Lineage (GTDB taxonomy): Bacteria > Actinomycetota > Coriobacteriia > Coriobacteriales > Coriobacteriaceae > Collinsella. Next base: position 327 of record CAUDYH010000071.1, on the reverse strand, counting down.
GGAGATTGCGCTGACGGTGAAGGGCTGCTTCAGGGAGCATCATTACCTTCCGGTCGAGACGCCGCTGCTCGAGGACAAGGGCTCGCTCGAGGAGGGCGGCCGCATTGCGGACACCCCGTTTAAGCTCTTTGATGACGACGGTCGCCTGCTGGTGGTCCGTCCCGACAACACGCTGCCGATCGTGCGCTTGGTTTCGACCCGCATGCGCGCGGCCGATCTGCCGCTGCGCCTTCGCTACGAGGCACCGGTGGTTCGCGAGTGCCAACGCAATGCCGGTGGCTCGCGTCAGTTTACTCAGCTGGGCCTTGAACTTATCGGTGCGGGCGA
>CAUDYH010000070.1 GCA_958453575.1 uncultured Collinsella sp. | reverse complement strand
GATAATCTCCCGTTTTTGGCCTGTGTGCAGGCTCAAAGTGGGAGATTATCCACTCTCGTCATTTGGGTGTCCAAAAATCCCCGCTCGTTTGGCGCCTGGGGACACTCTTTGTCGAATGTGGGCGTCGCCCTTGCTATGCCACAGTCACGGCGACCTGGGTGTAGCGGGTGCAGGAGCACTCGGCGCGCGTCTGCACGGTGAGGGTGAGCACAAAGCGGTCGCCGGGTCGTGCGTCGGCGGGCACGATGAAAGTGGCATCCTCCGTGCATTCTTGCCATAGCGACAGATCCTGGACGCCTGCATAGCTCGACGGGTCTACGGCGACATCCCAATGCGCATCGAAGCCCCTGCCGTCGGGGTCGACGATGGTCGCCGCAAGGTCGATGCGCTCGCCGGCTGCGGCGCTGCGGTCGGCCGTGACCTCGACAACATGCGCCGGATGCGAGCAGGCTGCCGGATCATGGGCACACCATTGCGCGCGGGCGGCAAAGTCTTCCTGATAGGCACGCAGGTAGGGATTGAGATTGTCGTCTGCGGGCGTGCTGATGGAGGCAAAATCGGCGGGCGCCTTCGCATCGGGGTGTCCATCAAGAAACATGCGGCCGAGTAGCGTATCGAAGCCGCGGTCGTCAATACCGCGCAGGCCAAACGGCAGCAGCGGAATATAGGTCATGCTGTCGCCTTCGGCCATAAAATCGCCGCGCTCAAACTGCACCGCGGGCATGCCTTCCAGGCCCCAATCCAGACGGGCATGCTTGCCAAACTGAAAGCGCTCGGGCTCGTTTTCGTAGACCTTACCATCGCCATAGAACATATAGCGCGCCATGAGGGGGCCGTTGCCCTGCGTGAGATTCTGCTCGGGCCAAGGAGCCTTAAACAGCGGCAGCGTATCGGGCTGAGCTGTTTTGGCGTCGAAATAGTTGCCATACATATAGGGCGTACGCCAAAAGATGAGCTCGGGAAAGAGCTCGCGCCCATGGTCGAGCCACGAGTTATCCTGCCCCACACCATCGGCAACGCCCATCACGCGCACCTTCTGATAGACCCGCTGCTGTACGGCGGGCCACTCGGGCGTGGCGCGATAGCGCTCGGCAATACTCATGAGGGCGCGAACGATCGTATTCATACCACCCCAGCTGAGCAGCCATAACGTACGCGGATCATCATCCAGAATCGCCAGCGCAATTACGCGAGACCCCTCAGTTTCCTCAGTCACATCACCCTCAAAGGCAACATTTCCCACAAAGGTGCGCTCGATCATCTGGGCGGGCGTGGGAAACGGCGGCTCACCGGCAGCGGCGGCATTTGCTTGCAACTGCGGCCAAGCCTGGGCATATTCATTACTCCAGAGACTCTCAATCCAATGCTCGGGAAACGGCCGATACTCACGAAGCTCGCCGGCTAGCGGATCGGGCTCATGAGGCACAACAGCCCACTCATAAGAGCGCCGCCCTTTGGTCCGCCAATGCGAATTCACCTCGCCGAGCGTATGAACCCCATCCCCAAGAAAGTGATACTGCGAAGCCGTATACACCACAGCCTGAACATCAAGCAAGTTGAGATACAGAGCCAAATGAACAAGCGAGTTCATATCATCGACTTCCATATCGGTAGTAGCAATCACCCGAGTCAAATTCTGGGACATAAGCAAAGCTCCAACCAAAATAATTTCAGCCAGTTACGCGCAAGGCAAGACTAAACCCCGGTCCCCGCGATGGGAGGGCTTAGCGGTCGACCCTGGCTGACCACTCCCAGCAGCCCACCGGCTCGCCGTCGATGAGTACGTTGCCCCCGTCGAAGTCTTGATAACACAGGTCGTTGAATTGGTGGATCCACACGCCGTGGTTGAACGTCTTCTTGGCCGAGCCGTCGGCCTCGCGATACACGCCGGTCAGGTCCTCGACATGGCTAAAGTAGGTGAGATGCACGTTGGCGCCGGCACCGCGCAGGCGCGCGAACAGCGGCAGCACGGTCTGTTGCGGGTGCACGAGCTCGTCGCCCTTGGAGTGCGTAAACCACAGCGGCGTCTTGGCGAGCGCGGCCACGTCCTTGTCCGTGGCGTTGTACCACGGGGCGCAGCAGGGAAGGCCCGCGGCGAAGAAATCGGGGTAGTCGGCGCACAGGCGCAGGGTCATAAAGCCGCCGTTGGAAAGACCGGCGACCACGATGCGGTCGGTGTCGATGCGGTCGGCATGCTCGGCGACAAACTCATCGATAAGTGCCTTGAGCACGGGGGAGTAGATGCTCTGGTTGGAGTGACCAAGCTGCTCGACGCCGTTGTCCATCCAAAACGTGGGCGACTGCGGCACGAGCACCCAGGCAAAGCCGCCAAAGTAGCGCTGGATCTGCGCCTGGCTGATGGCCGTCACGCGGTTGCCGATATAGGCGCGCGTGGCGCCTTCGCCCTGCGTGGCGCCCTTGCCCTCGCCGGCGCCGTGCAGATACACCACGAGCGGTGCCTTTTGGGGCACGGCCGTGGCCTCGGGCGCAAAGGGGTTGAAGCATGCCGAGTCCTCGGCCTTAAAGCTGGGCTCAAAGAAGCCGTATTCGAGCGCGATACCGTCGACGGCGGTCTTTTGCGTGTCGTTGCTCCAGCCTTTGAGCGCAGGGCAGATATCGCCACGGCAGGTGTCGAAGACCAGGCCGCAGGTGGGATCGTCGCCGTCGTTGCCGGGAAGAGCCGCGAGCTGCGTGATGCGCAGCTGGTCATCGAGCATGCGCGAGCCCATGACGCCGCCTTCAATGGTCTTGGTCAGGCGCTGCTCGGCGACCTCGAGCGCCACATGGGTGCCCACGGCGAGCTTACGTCCGTTTTCGTCGCACGGATATGCGGCGAGAACGTCGATGTAACCCACGGAGGGCGCGGCATGGTCGGCGCCGCGCTCCTTGCGCATCAGAACTTCGCCCGAGCGTTCGTGACGCTCTACATATATATGGAAGGTGTTCGCGTCGATGTCGTTGGCGCGCACGGTGCAGGGCAGGTCGAGTACGACCTTGCTGATCCAGGGGCCAAAGTCGCCCAAGGTGGTGACGGTTGCGTAGGTACACAATTTGAGTTCCATGAGCTGCCTCCCTTGCGCCGCTAGTGGGAAACAAAAGCGGCAATACAATCTAAACATGTTTAGTTTAATCCAGAATTGCAGAACAAGCTGATAAACTCGGTAAACGGCAAAATTTAACACGCCATGAACTACTAAACATATGTTTACTAGCTTCTAGCAGGGCTTCTGTTGATGAGTTAACAGGTCATAGAGGTGTTTATCAAAATAAAAGCCCACGTAAAGAGCCATTTATCAATAGACAGTCAAAGAGACTATCTCCCGCCATTGGAATACGTTCACCCCCGATTTCCTACCGTTCGCCGGACTCTGCACGGTAAAATTGCCACAAATGAGGCGCTCCGTGTAAACTAAAGCCCGTAAACGTTCAGTAAACACTTTGTTTACGACAGCGTATCCAAGGGTCCGGCAACCGTAAGGGGTTATAGTCGCCGGGCCAAAGGCGTGCCTAAGCCCAAGGGGGCTGGCACACGAAGATATGGGGAGGGGTCCCATGGCAGTAGATAACAAGCAGATTGCCACCGATGTCCTCGAGCTCGTGGGCGGCGCGGAGAATGTTTCCGTTGCCACCAACTGCATGACGCGCCTGCGTCTGACGCTCAAGGATAACAGCAAGGCCGACGTGGAGAAGATCAAGAAGGTCAAGGGTGTTCTGGGTTGCCAGTTTGCCGGCAGCCAGCTCCAGGTCATCATCGGCCAGAACGTGCCCAAGGTGCTCGCCGAGTTCGTCGCCATCTCCGGTGTCAAGCAGGGTGAGGCCGTCAACGAGAACCTCGATGCTCCCAAGGAGAAGTTCGAGCTCAAGAACCTGCCCAATATCATCCTCGACTATCTGTCGGGCTCCATGACCCAGCTCATCCCGCTGCTCATGGCCGGCGGTCTGTTCCGTACCATCGCGGCCGTCCTCGGCCCCACCATGCTCGGTGTGCTCTCGGCCGACGACCCGACCTATACGTTCCTCTACACCACGCTGTACGAGGCCACGTTCACCTTTATCCCCATCTACCTGGGTTATGCCGCGGCTAAGAAGCTCGGCGCCAGCCCGGTGCTCGGCATGCTGCTCGGTGGCGCCCTCATGGCTCCTTCCGTGGTGAGCGTCGCCACCCAGGAGGGCGGCGGCATCATCTCCGTCTACGGCATCCAGATCGCTGCTGCCAACTATCAGCAGTCCGTCCTGCCGATCATCCTTTCGGTGCCCGTCCTGTACTTCATCGAGAAGTTCTTTAAGAAGGTTATGCCCGACGTGCTGTCCACGGTCTTCACGCCGTTCTGCACCATGATCGTCACGATCCCCATTGCCTTCATCGTCCTCGCTCCGATCGGCAACGAGATCGGTACGCTGATCGCCAACGCCCTCTTCGGCCTTGCTGACCTTGGCGGCATCGGCATCCTGATCGTCATGGCCATCCTCGGCGCCTTCTGGCAGCTCTTCGTGGTCTGCGGCATGCACATGCCCGTCATCCTGCTCGCCCAGGTTCAGATCATCGCTGCCGGTTACGATCCCTTCGTCTTCGTTTCCACCAACTGCGCTATGGCCGCTGTCTGGGGCTGCGCCTTCGGTGCCTTCCTCAAGATGAAGAACCCCGACGAGAAGTCCCTTGCCATCGGTTACGTCATCTCCGCCATCGCCGGCGGCGTTACCGAGCCTGCGCTCTTCGGTATCCTCATGCGCTTCCGCCGCACCATGCTCGGCATGTTCATCGGCGGTGCCATCGGCGCTGTGTTCTCCGGCCTCATGGGTGTTACCTACTACCTCGCAGGCGGTGCGTCCAACTTCCTGGTCTTCACCAACTACCTGCAGGGTGGCCAGATGAACACCGTCTGGGCTATCGTTGGTATGGCAATCTCCTTTGTCATCGCCGCTGCCGTCGTCTTTGCCTGCGGCTTCTCCAAGGAGGAACTCGCCGAGATGGAGGCCTAAGGCCAAACCATTCGGTTGCATATGACCTCACCTACACGACAGGGCCCCGTCAGGCGCAAGCCCGGCGGGGCCCTTCTTGCAAGGTAGACTGATGGGGGGCGGGTGAGATTCGCCCACGAGGGTTTGCCAAGCGGCGGGGGCTTTCGCGCGGGGTTACCGCGAAAGTTTCCGGCGGTTCGCAAATCCTTTATCGAACGAAAGGACATGCAGATGAGTTTGGGAACGCTGACCGTCAACGGTCGCCAGGACGGCTTTTTGTGCGAGGGCAAACCGTTCTTTTGGTTTGCCGATACGTGCTGGAGCGCATTTACGAGCATCGCCGAGGACGACTGGGACTACTATCTGACCCGCCGTGCCGAGCAGGGCATGAACGTGCTGCAGGTCAACACACTGCCGCAGTGGGATCGCTGCTGCCCCGATTTGGGCATTTGGCCCTATGCCAGCGAGGACGGCGTGCACTTTGATTGGTCCCGTCCCAACCAGGCGTACTGGGACCGCGCTGCTGCCATGTGTCGCGCTGCCGTCGAGCACGGCATTCGTCCGGCACTCGTGCTTATGTGGTGCAACTACGTGCCCGGTACCTGGGGCGCCAAGATTGCCGAGCATTGCGGTGCCGAGGTTATGCCGCGCGAGGAGGTCCGTGCCCACGTTGCCCGCGTCGTCGAGAACCTGGGTGAGTTCGACCCCGTTTACGTGGTGACAGGCGATACCGACTTTACCAGCGACGAGGCGATCGCCTATTACGAGGATGCCCTCGACGAAGTCGTCAATCGCGCGCCCGAGGCGTTGCGCACCATGCATATCAACCGCGGCAACCGCACCATCCCGGCACGGTACCTGGACCGCTTGGACTTCTACATGTTCCAGCCCGGCCACAACTACGAGGGCCAGCCCGAGGCTTGGCACTTGCCGCAGGACTTTATCGCCAACTATCCCAAAAAGCCGATGGTCAACTCTGAGCCTTGTTACGAGCAGATGGGTGCGTCGCGCAATGTGTACTGGCGCTTCACCGCGCAGGACTGCCGCGCGAGTGTGTGGTCGTCGATCCTTGCCGGCGCCAGCGCGGGTGTGACCTATGGCGCGCACGGTGTTTGGAACTGGCAGACTAGCAAGAGCCAGGGCTCGGTGTTGGGCGAGGGCTTCGATATGCCGTTCCGCTGGCAGGAGTGTCTGCAGTTTGCGGGCGTTTGGGACTTTGGCGCGATCGAGCATGTGCTTGCCGGCCTGGGTGCTACGGCTGGCGACGACGCACTTGCCGTGGTTCCGGCGCAGGAGCTCCTCGATGACGCGCGCGAGGCCATTCGTGTGGCGCGCGTTGGCGATCGCGTCGTCACGTACCTGCCGCGCACCACGGCGCTCAAGTTTAAGCTCGACGGCGCGCGCGGCTGGACGGCGACGGTCCTCGACATGGAGGACAAGCGCATCGCCAAGCTGCCCGTCCGCGATAACGGTGACGGCACCGTGCGCGTGGCTCAGCATCCCTTTGAGCACGACGCTCTGGTGATCCTGGCCCCCGGGCGCTAACGGCTCTTCTCCAATATTTACAGCCCAGTCCCTTTCATTAGGCTGCGACGGAATGGTTCCTGCATGACGGCTTTAAGCTGCCAAGGGGAGCCATTCCGTCGCACTCTTTGTTTACTCATTGGGTACTCATTGGGT
>CAUDYH010000069.1 GCA_958453575.1 uncultured Collinsella sp. | reverse complement strand
ATACAAGCCTCCCGAAGGAATCGAAATACAGACGTTTTTCATGGTACCCCAAAGAAGGGCAAAGATACCCAAAGGGAATGCGCGAGGCGCCAATGGCCTACTTGGGAGCGTTGCCGCTACGGTCGCGCTCGCTTTGCTCCACACGCCACTCTTCCCAACCGCGGCCGGCAGGCTGCCAGAACGCGCCGCGCTCCAACCCCTCGGGCAAATAGCGCTGATCGACCCAGCCTTCGGGATAATCGTGCGGGTACTTGTATACACCGTACTCGTCGCTGCCGGGACGGTGACGATCGCGCAGGTAGCTGGGCACCTCGCGAAGACCACTGCTGTGGATATCGGCCAGCGCCGCATCGATCGAGGCCTCACACGCGTTGGACTTAGGCGCCAGGCACACATAGAGCGCAGCCTGAGCCAGGTTGATGCGACACTCGGGATAGCCAATGACCTCGGCAGATTTAAATGCGGCATGTGCCACCAAAAGCGCCTGCGGGTCGGCGTTGCCAACATCCTCGGAAGCCTGAATCATAATGCGGCGAGCGATAAACTTGGGATCCTCCCCCGCATCGATCATGCGCGCAAGCCAATAAATGGTGGCATCGGGATCACTGCCTCGCATGGACTTGATGAACGCGCTAATAATGTCGTAGTGCATATCACCGTTTTTGTCATACGAAAACCCACGACGCGGATTGGCGATCTTCACGTCGTCCACGGTAATGGGATAGCGTTCCCCCGCCGCCGGCGCTGGCGTTCCCTCAGTATCGGGACGCGTAACGGCAATCTCACTCGCAAGCTCGAGCGTCGTGAGCGCCGAGCGCGCATCACCCGCGGCCAGCGTGCAAATGGTCTTGACTGTATCCTTATCGGCCGAGAACTTTCCGTTTAAACCCTGCGGCGCCTCGAGCGCACGCTCAATGAGCGTGGCGATATCCTCGTCCTTCAGGTGCTCAAGCTCTACCACACGCCCACGCGAGAGCAATGCCGAGTTGACCTCAAAGTACGGGTTTTCCGTCGTGGCGCCAATCATAATGACGGTGCGGTTCTCGACCGCATGCAGCAGGGCATCTTGCTGCGACTTCGAAAAGCGATGGATCTCATCGATAAACAGAATGGTGCGGCGGTCGTAGGTGTTCAGACGGGTCTTAGCCTCATCGATTACGCGGCGCAGGTCCTTCACAGTGCCCGTCACGGCGCTGACCTCGACAAACTCGCTCTTGGTATGGTTGGCGATAATGTGGGCCAGCGTCGTCTTGCCCGTGCCAGCCGGGCCGTACAGAATCACGCTCGACAGCACGTCATGCTCAATCGCGGCGCGCAGCCACGAGCCCTTACCGACGGCCTTTTGCTGGCCCACATACTCGTCGACCGAATTGGGGCGCATACGCACCGCAAGCGGCGCATTTTTAAAGGAGCGCTCGCGCGTCGAAGCAGAAAAAAGGTCGTCCATAGCCATCCCGTGCATTAATCAAAATCGTTGTTGACCAACAGTATACCGAAAGGATACGAACTACCGTTCGTTAATATACGTGCGGTGCGGAAACTTTAGACCTGGGAACAATTTGCTCGTCAGCTCGCAGAAATAACCATCCGTCATGCTTGCGATGTAATCGACGACGGCCTGATCCTTGTCGTCCTGCCAGGCATAGGTGCGATCGTAGTAGGAAAGCTGCTGCTCAATGCGCGAAACATGATGCTTAAAGATGTAAGAGGACTCGTCCCCTTTATTTAGATCCTGCAGGCAACGGTCGTAGAGCTTTTCGAAGGCCTCACGCAACTCTGCCTCGGAATCGCCTTCGATACCGCCCTTGCTATAGATCTTCTCGTAGTTCTCGCGCTTCGCCCGGCGGATCTCCTCAAACAGGTCCTCGCTCATCTCGATACGCGGTTTGCCATAGCTATGCTCAACGATATCGATGGAAGCGTGCGTGAGAATCCAGCTGTTATAGGCGCCGCTCCGACCATCGTCAAAAGCGTCGGGCGACAGCAGGCCCGCCGCAATGGCGTCCTGACGATCACGACCGACGTAGGCGAGGATATCCGAGATACGCACCACACAGCCCTCGAGGGTCATGGGGCGCAGGTGCTCGATCGCGCCATAGCCCGCGGCAATGCTGTCCTCGACGGTACGGTCGAACTGGTCAAACGACGCTATGTCCGAGAGTTCAAAGACACGCTGCTCGTACTCGCCGTTATGGCACAGCACGCCGTCGAGCGTCTGGAGCGACACGTTGCGGCCGTACAGCGCGTCGAGCACGCGGACGGACTGCACGTTATGGAAAAAATAACGACCCGTACGCTCGTGATAGATATCGTTGAGGAAACGCTCGCCGGCATGGCCAAAGGGCGTGTGGCCCAAATCGTGGCCCAGGCCAATCGCCTCGATCAAATCGCAGTTGAGGCCCAGGGCACGGCCGATATCGCGGGCAATGCGCGAGACGAGCTGCACATGAAGGCCGCGCCGCGACAGGTCGTCGTTACTGCGAAAGCTAAAGACCTGCGTTTTGCCGGCATAACGCGTGTACGCAGGAAGATGAAGAATCTTTTCGGTATCGCGCATAAACGCCGGACGCATAAGCGTGCCTTTGTCGGCAGCGCGATCTATACGACGAATGACCTGGTCGTCGCAGCATCGATAAGGATTAACGACACCCGAGGCGCGGTCGGCGGCGATACGCTCGACCAGCTCGGGCGACAACGCCGCGGGAATGCGGTCCATGCGCGCCTTAATGACGGCCGTTTCTTGATTAGTTGCCATGGCATGCTCCTTAAAAAGGATGCGCAATCGGTTACAATGTCCAGCCCACGACCTCGATTATGGCAAAAATCGGCACCAAAAACGGGAGCAATGGCAGGGAGCGCGATTTTGTGATGAGGCAGGAGAGGGCAAGGACCAGGAGCGCGGCGGCAAATGCCACGATGCCGCCCAGAGGGTCGAGCGTGCAAAGCGCGAAAAGTGCCTTGGCATCTCCCATGCCGATGCCCGGGATTTGGCGAAGACGACGCCAGAGGGACTCAGTCAGAACGAGGGCAAGATACACGATGACGGCAAGACCCGCGTGGTCAAGCGTTGTGTTCAAACCGAGGTCGAGCCAAACGCCCGCAAACGCCGCCACGGCGCACGCGCCAGCAAGCTCATTGGGAAACCGCCGCTCACGGGCATCAACCACCGCACCGGCAAAGACGCAGATCCAAAATGGGATGTAGAACATCGTGCACCTCCATGAGCAGCTGCTCAAAAGCAAAAACAACCACAAAGGTGCACCCCCTTTGCGGTGGTTCTGGTCGTGGTTACTTGGCGCCCTGCATGACCTCGTCGAGGGTAACGTTAACGGCGTGCTGCGTGGGCACCCAGTCGACCTTCAGGAACAGCGCGGCAACCGTGATGGGGATATAGCTGAACATAAAGATCGGGAAGGTAAACAGGTTGGTCACCAGGCGCCACTTTTGAGCGCAATGAATGTGCTTGTACTCAAAGATGGTCGTGAGCAGCGCCAGGATAAAGAAGGTCTGGTACATCATCACGAACGTCATAATGAGCGAAGCGGCGCACGCCTGCATCTCGACTTCGGTTGCCAAGAAACCATGCGAAAGGCCACCCACGATCAGGAACGTCGCATTGGCGAGCATGGAAATCAGGGACAGCAGCATGCCCGGAGCGATGGTCATAAACATGTCATATGCGGCAAAGCGATGATAGCGGAACGTCGACTTGACCAGATGCTTGCCGTAGGTAAAAAAGACCTGGTAGAAACCCTTGGTCCAGCGCATGCGCTGTTTCCAGGACGCCTTAAACGTCACCGGCTGCTCGTCAAAGAACTCCGCCGGCGCATAACCGATGCGGATGCCGTGAATGGCGCAGAACGTGGTGAACTGGATATCCTCGGTCAGCGTATGGAACTGCCAACCGTGCATGCCCTCGATCACGCTCGCCGAGATAAGGTAACCCGAACCCGAGACAGCGCAGGACGTCTTGCAGATATTACGCGCGTTGTTGAGGAAGCGGGCCTCGCGCAGATACCAGGTAGCATTAGCTGCCGAGATCCACGAACTACCAAAGTTCTTAGAGTTACGATAGCTCGTGACCACATGAAAGCCCTGGTCAAAGGCATCATTCATCTTGGAGACGTAATCGCGGGAGATAACATTGTCGGCATCGAAGATAAAGTAGCCCTCAAACGTGTCGGGATACTCGTTGAGAATGCGATCGAAACCAAAGTCCATGACCCAGCTCTTGCCCTTGCGGGCCAGGTCATTGCGCTCGTAAACAATGGCACCGGCCTCGCGCGCGAGCTGCGCCGTGTTGTCGGTGCAAGCATCGGCGACCACGAAGACCTCGATGAGCTCGGACGGATAATCCTGATCCTTGATAGAGCGTACGAGATTGGCGATCACGGTCTCCTCGTTATGCGCCGCAATGAAGAAGGCATAGCGGTGGAGTTTTTTGGCCTTGGGAGGCGCGACCTCGCCACGAAGAGCGCCAATGACAAAGAAGACCACCTGGTACAGAAAGCAGACCGTGAGCAGCGTAACCACAATCTGGTTGAAGATCACGATGGGTGTGTTGGTTTGTAAAAAGGCGAGCATGCAGGCTCCCGAGAACGCGTTACGTAAACAACCGTATATCTTACCGTAGGCTAACCGAGTTCAAGAAACCACCTAATACTGGTTAGGCCTCGAGCAGACCGAGCTGCGGAACGATTTCGTCGCCGGCGGCAGTGCGGCCGAGCGAGCGCGGGGCTAGGTCATCCAGAACGGCGGCGAGATCCCACGGCAGCTCATCGCGGCACTCAATGTGCTCCCCCGTCACGGGATGATCGAACGCCACACGCCAGGAATGGAGGAATTGCCTGGTCAAACCCTGGTCGGCACGCGCATCGCACTTACCGTAGAGCGGATCGCCCACGCAGGCGTGGTTGATATGGCGCATGTGCACGCGAATCTGATGCGTGCGACCCGTAAACAGGTGGCACTCGACAAGCGTATAGCCATCGTCAAAACGCGTGGAATCGAAGCGCTCGAGGACCCTAAAGGTCGTAATGGCCTGGCGCGCGAAAGGATCGTCCGAAACCGCCATCTTGACACGGTCGCGCGTAGAACGGGCAATGCCGGTGTTAATGGTGCCCTCGTCCATGGCAATGTGGCCGTGGACGAGCGTAATGTAGCGGCGGTCGAGCGTGCGCGTGCGGATGAGATTCTGGAGCGCGCGCTGGGTGTCGTCGTCTTTTGCCGCGAGCATAAGGCCCGAGGTGTCACGATCCAGGCGATGCACGATGCCGGGGCGGTCCTCGCCCTGCACGGTGCCCAGATGGTCAATGCCACAGTGATAGACCAAGGCGTTCGCAAGGGTGCCGCTCTCGTGGCCATGGGCGGGATGGCACACCAGACCGCGCTGCTTGGAGAGCACGATGAGGTAGTCGTCCTCGTAGCGGATATCGAGGGGAATGGCCTCGGGAATCACATCGGTGGGATCGTGCGGCTCGGGCAAATCGACCGAAATACGGTCGCCGGAGCGCACGGCATACTTTTTTGACAGGCATGTCTCGCCGTTGACGGCAACGGCACCGCCCTCGATCAGATGCGCGCAGGCAGAGCGCGTAGGGCAGCCGTCATTAGCGCCCAGATAGGCGTCAAGACGCTGACCAGCGGCATCGTCGGCAACAAGGATATGGATGTCGGCCATTAGCGCTCGCTCCTTTCGCGAATCTTGCGGGCACGCTCCCCACGCTGCTGGGCCTTGCGCTTAGCGCGGGCCTCGTCACGGGCGTTGAGCTCGGCGGTCGCGTCGACCTCACGGGCGGCAGGGCTCAAGAACATATAACCGATGAGCGCCAGCACGACGCCGAACGTAATGCTGATATCGGCCACGTTAAAGACGGGGAAGCCGATGAAGGTGGTGGCAATAAAATCGGTCACGAAGCCAAAAGCCAGACGGTCGATCGCGTTGCCAATGGCGCCGCCCGCGACCATAGCCATGCCCACAACCTCCAAGCGAGCAAGCTGGGGCGCGCGAAGCAAGTACACCGCGATCGCAACGATAACGACAAACGCCAGCACGGCAAACGCGAGGCCATGTCCCTCGCCCATGCTAAAGGCAGCACCGATGTTACGCACGAAAAGGAAGTCGATCACACCGGGGATAACAGTCACATGCAGAGCATCGCCGACGGCACGAACCGCAAGCTTGGTCAGCTGGTCAACAAGCAGCACGGCCAACGCCACGCTACCAGCAACACCCAACCGCCAACGCAAAGGCGGCGTCATATCCGCAGAACGACCCAAATCAATCCCCTACCCTCAAAAACATCGAATTACGTTTAACGCAATTAACCATCTTATATTGACACACGCAGAACGCACGACATATCCACCAACGCAAGCTAAATAACCAGCATAAAAAGAAAGCGGCATTCCGAAAAACAGAATGCCGCTTTTATTCAGCGGAGCAAAAGGGGCGAGGGCGCCCAAATACTCCCTATAACTAAAATGCCGAGTTACCGTGCCTTAAAGGGCATTCGCACACCTCTCGCAGATATGTGCGTGGCCGTTGTACTCGCCGACGGTGGTGCGGTAGTTCCAGCAACGGTCGCAGCACTCGCCCTCGGCAGCCTCGATGGCAACGGAGAGCTCCTCGCCCTGGGTC
>CAUDYH010000068.1 GCA_958453575.1 uncultured Collinsella sp. | reverse complement strand
ATCGCAGTGGCCATAATACCGACGGAAAGCGAAACACGTGCACCGTAGATTACACGAACGAGAATGTCACGACCAAGGGCGTCGGTGCCAAACGGGTGCTCGGCACACGGAGCCAGCAGCGACGTCTGGGCCATGGTGGTCGAGTCGGAAGCCGTCGGCGAACCGAGCCAGGGCTTAGCCCACAGATCTGCGGTCAGGGCAACCAAAACGACGACGATGATCCAGCAGACACCGATAACGGCGAGCTTGTTCTTGCGAAGACGCTTAAAAGCGTCGCCCCACAGCGTGCGGGACTTGGCGGGAGCAGATGCGGCCTTGGTGGCGGTAGCCTGCTCCTGAGACTGAGAATCAGTTTCCTGCATGAGACGTACCTCCCTTAGGCCTTATCCGACGGACCGCCAAGGCGGATGCGCGGGTCGAGGAATGCATAGCTAATGTCGACGAGCAGGTTGATCACCATGACGACGACGACGATGAGCGTAACGCCGCCCATAACGATGGGCCAGTCACGCATGCTAATGGCGCGATAGACCTCATAGCCGATACCGGGCCAGTTAAAGACCGTTTCGGTCAGGATGGCACCCGAAAGCATGCCGCCAAAGTCGACACCAATATAGGTAACGACGGGGATGAGTGCATTCTTAAGCGCATGCTTGATGATGATCGCGCGATTGGAGAGACCCTTGGCCTTTGCCGTACGAATGTAATCTTGGTTCATGACGTCAAGCAGCTGCGAACGCATAATGCGGGCAGCATAAGCGGTCGAAACCGAAGCCAGCGTAATGGTCGGAAGCACATAGTGCATCCAATCCTGATACTGAGAGCTGGAACCGCCGGCACCCGAAATCGGCATGGAGAATGCGCCGCCGGTGACATCCTTAAGGATGACGCCGAAGAACAGCTGCAGCAGCATGCCGAGCCAGAAGGCGGGAACGGCAACGAGGATCGACGTGGTCAGCGTTACCAAAATATCCCAGAAGGAATAACGCTTTACCGCCGAAATGATACCCGCACCGATACCCATGATCGCCTCGAGCACGATGGCGCACGCGGCGAGTTTGACCGTATACGGATACTTCTGGGCAAAGATTTCCGTAACCGGCAGCTTGCGCTGGTACGAATTACCCAGATCGCCATGAAGCAGACCGTTCATGTAATACAGATAACGGTCTACAAGCGACGTCTGAACGGGATCGCCGTTCTCGTCAAGGATCGCGTTACCGTCCTCGTCCGTCTGGACCAGGTGATAGCGTACGCGAAGCTGAAGCTCTACCTCGGGGGACAGAGCCTTGTCTCCACCGATCAGCTTGATCGGATCTCCCGGCACGATATTCTGGAGGGCGAACAGAATCAGCGTGACGCCCAAAAACACCGGGATGAACTGAAGCACACGTTTAACGATGTACTTACCCATACCACTCCCCTATCTAGGGATTAACCTAAATGGGATGCCGATCGCCAGACCGGCATCCCAAAATTACCATCAGCCAGTTTACCCCAGGTTAGGGGGAACTGTATGTTTCCCATGAGGTCTACGTAAATACTTGACCCTCACGGAAGCTGCAAACTCTTAGGCGAGCTCAGCGGTACCCAGATCGGCGTGCTTCTGCGGATCAACGTAGAGGTACTTGACGCGGTCGGAGCCAGCGATGGTGTGCGTGTAGAACATCACCGGGATGACCGGGCAGTCGGCGGCGACCATGGCGTCGGCCTCCTGCATCTTGGCGATACGCTCGTCGTCGTCAACCGTGGCACGGGCCTCGTCAACCTTGGCGTCAAAGTCGGGGTTGCTGTAACCGGAGCGGTTGTCGCCACCCAGGGAGTCGGAGTGGAACAGCGGATACAGGAAGTTGTCCATGATCGGGTAATCGGCGATCCAGCCCAGACGGCCGAACTGATAGTTGAAGTTCTGATACTGCTCGAGCAGGGCAGACCACTCAGGGGTATCGGAGACGGCGGTGACGCCCACCTTGGCGAGGTCGCCGATGATGGACTCCATGATCTCCTTGTGGCCGCCGTCCTGGTTGTAGGACAGGGTCACATTGATGCCACGATCGCCGTTAGCGCCAGCGGGAGCGACCTTGTCGAGGTACTCGTTAGCCTTGTCGACGTCGTAGGCGCAGAACTCCCATGCGCCCTCCTTGTAGCCGGCGATTCCCGGAGGAACGATGCCGTCAGCGGGGGTACGGGTGCCCTTGAAGATGGTCTTGCAGATGGCCTCACGGTTGATAGCCAGGGAGATGCCCCTACGCAGGTCAGCGTTGTTGAACGGCTCGGCCGTGGTGTTGCACGTCAGATAGTACGTGGAAGGCTCGGAACCGAGCAGCATGCGCGCACCATCACTCATGGTGTAGCCATCCTTGGACTCGCCGCGGTCCTTCTTGGCGGCGTCGATCTGAGCAACGGGAACGTCGCAGACATCAAGGTTACCGGCCTGGAACTCCTTGTAAGCGGTCTCCACGTCCTTGATGACCTGGAAGTGGATGGCGTCGATCTTGGCCTTGTCGCCATAATAATCGTCGAACTTCTTGAGGTTGATCTCCTGACCATCCTCCCACTTACCGTCCATCATGAACGGGCCGTTGCCGACCGGGGCAAGATAGAAGCTCTTGACATCGGTCTCGGCGCACTCGGGAACCGGGGACAGAGCCGGGTGAGAGGCGACGAAGGGGAAGTCGGCGTAGGCAGAAGTCAGCTTGACGACGAGGGTCTCGTCATCCGGGCAGGTGACACCGGTCAGCTCGGTAGCCTTACCGGCAACCAGATCGTCATAGCCCTCGACCATGGAAAGGTGATAGGAGACCTCGGAAGGACCATACTCGGTAGCGATGGCCGACTTGGTGTTGACCAGGCGCTCCCAACCGAGCTTGAAGGACTTGGAGGTAACGTCGTCACCGTTATGGAACTTGGCCTTCTTGATCTTGAAGGTGAACTCGGTGGCGTCGTCGTTAGCCTCAAAGGACTCGCAAGCCAGCGGAACGATCTCGCCCTTCTCGTTATCGTACTCCGTCAGAGCGTCGAAGAGCTGGTACTCGACCTGAGTGCCCTGATCCTCCTGGACGTTGTAGGGGTCGATGCAGACCGGGTTGTTGATGTAGAAGTTCAGCGTCGAACCGGACTCAGAACCGGAAGCGTCGCCGCCCTTCTTGCCGCATGCGGCAAGAAAAGCCATGGAGCTCGTAGCGAGGGTGCCGCCAACAAAGGCGCGACGACCCATAACGGGCTGGTGGAACATAGAATCAGCCATGCCATCCTCCTTATGAGATAGGACAAAGTGAATTCGGCCGGGCAACGTCGAGACAGCCCAATCGAACCATTCAAACGCGGTCCGCTGTTATGGCTGGTTATGCAATGCGGGCCAACGTTTTGCAATACAGTAGCGCATTTTATGCACAATTTGGCGCTGATTCCGGTTAACGGTCGAGAATTTCTTTAGTTGGGCGAAGTATGTGGGGATATTTTGGCTCTGTTACAAGTCTGTAAACAAAAAGGGCCCCGCACATGCGGGACCCCTTACAAACGTATATACGCCGATGCTTAGTAGCCGACGATGCCCTGCGGGAAGAAGAACATGCACAGAACGACACACACAGCAAAAACGACGGCCATAATTACCGTCAGGCGATCGAGGTTCTGCTCCATGACGCCCGTGGCAGAGCTGGAGTTATACAGCGAGCTAGCGATCATATCCGAAACGCCGGTACCCTTACCGGAGTGCATCAGGACGAGAATCGTCAGCGCCACGGCAGAGATAGCCCAAACGACAAACAGAAGAATCTGGAACGGACCCATAGATAAGCTCCTTAATAGAACAATTTAAACACCAGTACTGTACCACAACCTCCAACACTCCCCCATCCGCCATTTAGGGACGGGGTAGAAATGGCAGAAATACCAAAAAAGGGGTCGTCCGGTTGTGGACAACCCCCTTACTAGAAAACGGTATTTGTTTTCTATTAGGCCTCGGTGGCGAGCACGCGACCCGTCATCTCGGCGGAAGGCTCAAGACCAGCCATGGTGAGCATGGTCGGAGCGATATCGGAGAGACGGCCGTCCTCGATACCGGTGAGCTTGGCCTTATCATCAACGATGATGAACGGCACGCGGTTGGTAGTGTGAGCCGTGAACGGATGCTTGGAACCATCGGAAGCGACGTCAAACATGTGGTCGGCGTTACCGTGGTCGGCGGTGATCAGCGCAAAGCCGCCCTTGGCGAGAATCGCCGGGACAACCTTGGACAGAGCATCGTCAACAGCCTCGACGGCCTTAACGGCGGCGTCGAATACACCGGTGTGACCAACCATGTCGCAGTTCGCGAAGTTCACGATGTAGAAATCAGCGCGATCCTCGTTGATAGCGGCGACAAGCTTCTCGGTAACCTCGGGAGCGCTCATCTCGGGCTGCAGATCGTAGGTAGCGACCTTGGGGGAAGCGACGAGCACGCGCTCCTCGCCCTCCTTGGGCTCCTCGATGCCGCCGTTGAGGAAGAACGTCACGTGGGCGTACTTCTCGGTCTCGGCGGTGTGCAGCTGCTTCAGGCCATTGGCGGCGATAACGTCGGCCAGGACGTTCTCGGGGAACGTCTTGGGGAAGGCGACCTCGACGTCAAACGTCGGATCATACTCGGTCATCGTCACAAAGTGCGAGAGCTTAATCTGCTCGCGCTCAAAGCCGTCGAACTCCTTGTCCGTGAACACGCGAGTCATCTGACGAGCGCGGTCGGGACGGAAGTTGAAGAAGATGGCCGCGTCGCCCTCGTGAATGCCCTCGTTGTGGGCAGCGAAGGGCTCGACGAACTCGTCGCCGCGCGGATCCTTCTCGTAGTAGGCCTTGATACCGGCAACGGGGTCGGTATCGGCATCGGACGCGTTGACCATGACGTCGTAGGCACGCTGGATGCGCTCCCAGCGGTTGTCGCGGTCCATAGCCCAATAGCGGCCCGAAACGGTGGCAACGCGAGCGTCGCAACCGGTCTCCTCGGAGATCTTAGCCAGGAAGGCGCAGAACTCGCTCATGTAGCCGGCACCGGACTGCGGGTCGACGTCGCGGCCATCCATGAAGGCGTGGACGCGAACGGTCTTGACGCCATGCTGGGCAGCCATCTTGACCAGAGCCTCGACGTGGTTCATGTGAGAATGAACACCGCCAGGGCTCATAAGGCCCATGAGGTGCAGGGTCTTGCCTTCGGCCTTGACGTCGTCCATAGCCTTGACGAAGACCTCGTTCTTGGCGATGGAGCCGTCCTTGATGGCGTTGTTGATGCGCGAAAGCTCCTGGAACACGATGCGGCCGGCACCGATGTTGAGGTGACCCACCTCGGAGTTGCCCATCTGGCCGTCGGGAAGGCCCACGTCCTCGCCCGAAGCACCGAGCGTGGTGTGAGGATACTTCTCGTACAGGCTATCAAGGAAGGGCGTCTTGGCAGCGGCGACGGCGTTCTCGCCATCGGCCGGAGCCAGGCCGCAACCATCCATGATGATCAGGAGTGCAGGAAGATGACGCTGTGCCATATGTCCTACTCGCCTGCCTTGACGACCATAGAGGCGAAGTCGGCAGCCTTGAGCGAAGCGCCGCCCACGAGGGCGCCGTCAACGTCGGGCTTAGCGACGAGCTCGGCAATGTTGCCGGGCTTAGCGGAACCACCGTAAAGGACACGGATGCCGTCGGCGAGCTCCTCGCCAAACATCTCCTTGAGGGTCTCACGGATAGCGCCGCAGACCTCCTGAGCGTCCTCGGCGGTAGCGGTCTTGCCGGTGCCGATGGCCCAGATGGGCTCGTAGGCGACGACGACCTGCTTGGGGCAGGTGATCTCAAGACCAGCAAGGCCAGCCTTGACCTGGTTCACGACGTGCTCGACATAGGTGCCAGCCTCGCGGACCTCGAGGGACTCGCCACAGCAGAAGACAGGAACAAGACCGGCGGCAACGAGAGCCTTGGCCTTCTTGTTCTGATCCTCGTCGGTCTCGTGGAAGTAGTCGCGACGCTCGGAGTGGCCGATGATGCAGTAGGTGCAGCCAGCAGACTTGAGCATGTCGCAAGAGGACTCACCGGTGAAGGCACCCTTGGCCTCCCAGTACACGTTCTGTGCACCGAGGGCGATGGGGGCAGCCTGAATACGGTCATGAACCGTGGTGATGTCGATGGTCGGAGGACAGACGAGCACCTCGACGCCAGCCGGAACCTCGGGCAGAGCCTGAGCCAGCTCGTCGGCGAGCTTGGCGGCCTCGGCGACGTCGTTGTTCATCTTCCAGTTACCAGCGATAAGAAGGGTGCGATTAGGCATCGAGAAGCGCCTCCACTCCGGGCAGGGCCTTACCCTCGACGAGCTCCATGGAAGCGCCACCACCGGTGGAGATCCAGCTCATCTTGTCGGCCAGGTTGAACTTGTTGACAGCTGCGACGGAGTCGCCACCGCCGATGATCGAGGTGCAGTCGGCCTCGGCGACAGCCTCGGCGATAGCCTGGGTGCCGTGAGCGAAGTTGTCGAACTCGAAGACGCCCATGGGGCCGTTCCAGAACACGGTCTTGGCGCCCTTGACGGCCTCGGCGTAGAGCTCCTCGGTCTTGGGACCAATGTCCATGCCCTCACGGTCATCGGGGATAGCGTCAGAAGCGACGACCTCGGGGACAGCGTCCTCGCCAAAGTGATCGGCAACGCGGTTGTCGAGGGGGAGCAGGATCTTGACGCCCTTCTCCTC
>CAUDYH010000067.1 GCA_958453575.1 uncultured Collinsella sp. | reverse complement strand
TCGATACGGTTCAGGACAAGATTGCCGTTAACGCTAAGATAAATGGCTATTTAGCTGCGTGAGGTCGAGCTTTGAGACATCGATCTCGCCCGTCATGAGTTTGGGGAGAAGGGCGTCGCGAAGCTCCTCGAGTTGCTTCGAATTGCGTTCATTGACTTTTATCTGCTCATATAGCGGGTTTGCAAACGCACAGAAATCTTCGACGGCTTCCAAACTAGGGTTGGGAATCGGATATGCTAGCGTTGCTTTAGGCTGCGCCCTTTGGCGACTACCCGTTGAACCGGTGACATGCGCAAGAAGGAAGTCTCTAAAAGCTGGTGCGCCAATTGCGGCATAGTAGAAAGCTTTATGGACGGGGTTCTTTGGCTTGTAAACAATGAATTCCGTTGAACACACAGCCCGCTTGCTTGAGCAGGCAGGCATCCAAATTCTCCTGATACTAGGGTTAAGCTTGGAAATTAAGATGCAATTGGCATCAATAACATATTTGTTGCTTTTGATACCGTCGGCCAACTCAAAAACAGGCCGACGGTTTGCATCATAAGCGGGAATGCTGTAATGCTCCCAAATTTCTCCGTGACAGTTTTGCGGTTTCAATGTTTTTGTTGAAATCGAGAGAACCTTACCGAGATCAATAGACGATTCAATCTCGCCAAATCGTCTAGAGAACTCAAGCGCGGCCAGCTCTTCTAAATAGCCATTTAGCGTAGTGTTGAGTCGGATTTTATTCGAGATAGAGTCGCATAGTGTAACGATTGAGTCTTGCGTCGGGCGATCGGGCAGGGGGATTGGCATCTGTGCGTAAGTTTTAGCATTGATATTGCCTCTGGTGCTGCCGGTGTTAAAAGAGGCCACCCAGTCCCAATAAGCTTTCGACTGGGCATAGTATTTGACATAGCGGGGATTAACTTTCTTATCGTCCAGCGAGAAGCGAATTAAGAAGCCCGCGAAGGCAAACTCGCCGTCGCGAGAATCGTAGTAATAATTCCTACCGGTACTGTTGCCCGTTCTGGCGAAAACGATATCGCCTTCTCTCAGCATGTATTTGTAAGCGGCGGGGTCGTCTACCGATTTGCGGTCGTTCCAATTCAGGGTGCCGTCGTCGTTGATATCCGTAATACGAAGATATGCAGGTAATTCCGCATCATAATCCACTGCCGAAGCGGCGATACCGTATTTTCCGTCGCCGAGACTAAGTTCTCCAAGAGTCGCAACGCTAAAGTTCATAACCAATCGCCTCCAGATTCTTCTTAATTTGCTCCTGCAGGCGATTAGACTCTTCAAAGCACTTTGAAATCTCGCTAGTCAGGCGTGCCATCTTCTCATCAAACGGCTCGCCGTCGTCTTCGACCTCGGCAATGCCTACGTAGCGACCGGGCGTCAGAATGAAATCTTGCTTGGCGATCTCGTCCAAATCCGCTATGGCGCTGAACCCCTTCACGGGCTCGAACTCGCCCTTGCGGAAGGAGTCGAATGCGGATGCAACTTTGTTGATGTCCTCTTCGGTAAACTCGCGTAGTTTGCGAGAGACCATGGTGCCCATTTCGCGGGCATCGATGAATAACGTCTTGCCGGACTGAGCCTTCTTCTTGTTCAGGATCCACAGGCACACGGGAATTTGGGTGCTGTAGAACAGCTGTCCCGGCATGGCTACAATGCCCTCGACCAAATCGTCCTCTACGATAGCGCGTCGAATATCGCCCTCGCCGCTCGTCTGGCTCGAGAGCGACCCGTTTGCCAATACGAGGCCAATCTTGCCCGTGCCGTTAAGATGCCAAATCATATGCTGCATCCAAGCGAAGTTTGCGTTGCCCGCGGGCGGCATGCCGTACTTCCAACGTACGTCTTCCTGCAGCGCTTCGCCGCCCCAGTTCTTGAGGTTGAAGGGCGGGTTTGCCAGTACAAAATCGAATTTTTCATTCTTATGCTGATCTGCACTGAAGGTGTCGGCATAGTTGCCCAAGTCAGCCTCGATGCCGCGAATGCCGAGGTTCATCTTTGCGAGCTTCCACGTGGTAGGGTTGCTTTCCTGGCCAAAGATGGTGATGTCCTGTACCACATTGCCGCCATGGTGCTCGACGAAGGCGGCGGACTGCACGAACATGCCTCCGCTACCACAGCAGGGGTCGTACACGCGACCGTGAAAAGGCTGGAGGATTTCCACCAGCGTGCGCACGATGCACGACGGTGTATAGAACTCGCCGGCGTTTTTGCCCTCCATTGATGCGAATTTCTGCAGGCAATATTCGTATGCGCGCCCTAACAGGTCTTTCTCGCTCTCGTTATCGGTCATTTGTACGTTTGTGAATAAGTCAACGACGTCGCCTAAGCGCCGCTTGTCTAGTTCGGGACGAGCGAAGTTCTTGGGCAGCACGTCTTTGAGCTTGTCGTTCTCGCGCTCGATGGCGCGCATGGCATTGTCGATGATCTGGCCAATTTCAGGCGTATGCGCCGCCTGTGAGATGTTCGCCCAACGTGCTTCTTCGGGAACGAAGAAGACATTCTGCTCCATGTAGCAGTCGCGATCCTCCTCGTCGCCGTAACCCTCTGCGACGAGCTCTAGGTAGCGTTCGTCGAAACGGTCCGAGAGGTACTTCAGGAAAATAAGGCCTAACACGACGTTTTTGTACTCGGCAGCGTCCAAGTTGCCGCGCAGCACATCTGCAGCGTTCCACAGTTGATCCTCAAAGCCAACGTCGGCCGTGTTCTTCCTGGTGTCCTTAGCCTTGCTTTTAGCCATGCTGTTTTAACTCCCTATGCTGCATTGTCGGCCCAGAGTTCGCACTGATCCATCACGGTGGCCAGTGCCGACTCCATGCCCTCTGGCGGATACTTATGATGTTTGAGCAGGCGCTTGATTGCAACACGCATGGCAGCACGAGCACTTTGCTTTTTCTGCCAATCGACCGTGCGCATTTCGCGCATCTTCGCAGCGAGCTCTTGCGTGATAGCGACCAGCTCGTCATTTCTTTCGCGATAGTAGTCGGCGACTGCCTGCGGTTGTGTTAGCGCCTCGTAAAACGCAAACTCCTCTTCGCTAAGCCCAAGCGCCTTTGCCTTTTGGTTTTCGGAAAGCATCTCTTTCGCCATCTTGAGCATTTCTTCGAATACTTCAGCGTTTGTGAGCTGCCCGTTGAGATAGCCATTTACCATGCTTTGCATGAGTTCTGAGTACTTCTTTGCCTGCGTTATGCTCTTTCTGCGGTAGCCCTTGATCTGGTCGTCGATGAGTTTTCTCAACAACTCGTAAGCCAAGTTCCTCTCTTTCATACGCGAGAGGCTCGACAGAAACTTGGGATCAAAAATCGAAACTGTTTCGTCTTCCACCTTAAACAGGTCTATTACGCCGTCGGTATGGACGATATTCTGTTCGAGCAGTGCATTGATGCGCTCATTTACCTGCTTAAGGGTAAGTTTGCCTCCGTTTTTGCTGCGGGTGCCGCCCTGCTCGGTGAGCTGAAGGATGAGCTCTCGAACAACCTGGAAATAGCCAGCCTCGATGCGCTGCATGTCTGTTGCGCGACTTTTGGCGAGTCCATAGGCTTTGAGCATGACTCCTGCCTGCTCAACAAAGTCTTGGGTGGTATCTTCGTCGCCGGGTGCAAGGATATGATTTACTCCACCCGTTATGAGTTCGCTTCGACGTGCGGCGGACTCGGTGCTCATGAATTCCGAATAATCGTAACCAAACATTTTGTCGCGACAGATCGCCAGTTTTTCCAAGAACTTAGGATAGGCGGTTTTCCCGATATCCATGTCGCCGTATTTCTTTTGGTCGCGCTTGGTGTAGTCCTTCATGGCGCGTTTAAGGGCGTTAGCTATGCCTACGTAGTCAACTACCAGTCCGCCAACCTTGTCTTTATACACTCGGTTTACGCGTGCGATTGCCTGCATCAGGTTATACCCGCGCATGGGTTTATACACATACATGGTGGCAAGGCTCGGCACGTCAAAACCGGTGAGCCACATGTCTACGACGATTACGATTTTGAGCGGGTCAGCATCATCCTTAAAGCGCTTTGCCATCTCCTTAACATGGGCCTTATTGCCTACGACGTCGAACCACCACTCGGGGTCTTGATTGCCCATGGTCATGACAACGCCGAGCTTGCCCTCGTCCTTCCAAGAGGGTCGCAGCTCGCATATACGTTGATATATAGCCATGGCAGCGGGGCGCGAATACGCAACGATCATTGCCTTGCCGGTGAGTTCGTGCGCACGGTTGGTCTCATAGTGCTCTACGATGTCCTGACATAGGGCATCGATGACTTCGGGTGCACCTAGAACGGCGTCCAGATTTGCAAAGTTGCGCTTGCTTGCGTCAATGGTTTCGGCGTTAGCCTGCTCGGTGAGTTTTTCGTACTCATCATCAACTTTTGCAAGGATGCCCTGATCCAGCTTGAGTGCGACGACGCGGCTCTCGTAGAACACGGGTCGAGTTGCGTCGTCCTCTACTGCCTGAGTCATGTCGTAGACGTCAATATAATCGCCGAAAACCTCGCGAGTCGATCGGTCTTCGACAGAAATAGGGGTACCGGTAAAGCCGATGAAAGTCGCATTCGGAAGGGCGCGGCGGATGAGCAACGCGGTGCCCGTGTGCTTCTTGCCGTCACGGTCGTATTTCTCCTCGAACCCGTACTGCCCGCGGTGCGCTTCATCCACCATCACGACGACGTTCTTGCGCTCGGAGAGGGCGATGGCCTCCTCCTCGAATTTCTGCATGGTGGTGAAAATGATGCCGTTGGCGCGGCGGCTCGAGATCTGCTGCGCAAGATCGGCACGGCTCTGCGCCTGAACGGGCGTCTGGCGCAGGAAATCTGAGCATCTGGAGAACTGCGCGAACAGCTGCGAGTCGAGGTCGTTGCGGTCGGTAATCACCACGATGGTCGGGCTGTCGAGTTTCTCTTCGAGCAGATGGGCAAGGAAAACCATCGAAAGCGACTTGCCCGAGCCCTGCGTGTGCCAGAAAACGCCGCCCTTGCCGTCGCCGCCGATGGCCTCATGCACGCTCTCGAGTGCTTTGTTCACCGCGAAGTACTGATGGTATCCCGCGAGGATTTTCGCGTTCTCGGAGAACAGAATGAAGTTCTTCAGGATGTCGATGAACCGCTCTTTGGGGAACATGCCGTCCAGAGGGGTTTTCCAATCGGCGTACTGGGTGGCCTCGTAGCTCCCATCGACGCTCTTCCAATCAACGAAGCGTGACTCGTTGGCGGTGATCGTGCCAACCTTGGTGTGAAGCATGTCACTGGTGACGCAGAAGGCGTTGTACACGAAAAGCGATGGAATCTGTCGTTTGTAGTTTTGAATCTGTTGGTAGGCATCTTCGCTGTCAGCGTCGGCTCGAGCGGGTGACTTCAATTCAAAGAGAACGAGCGGAAGCCCGTTGACGAATACGATGATATCTGGACGTTTGTTGGTGCCACACTCGATGTAGGTCCACTGGTTAACAACGTGGAAGCGGTTCTTTTCGGGATTGTCGTAATCGACCAAGCGCACGATGTCCGTATGCTCTTCTTTGCCGTCAAACCAGCTTGTCTCCACACCGTTCTGGAGCATGTCCATAAAGATGCTGTTCTTGGCGATGAGGTCGCTGCCCTCGATTTCCTTTAGTTTGGTAATTGAGGCATCAATCGCCCGCCGATTGAGCGTGGGGTTAATGCTCTCAAGAGCGGGCCCAATGACGTCAGGTAGGAAGGCGTCGTCAAACGCGTCGGAGGAACGAGCGACATCGGGTCCATAGAGGTGCTCGTACCCCAGGCTCGTTTGCAAGTGGTCAATGATGCCTTGTTCGAAAGCATCCTCATTAAATGACGTTGAGGAGCTGTAGTCGACAGCAATCATGCGCACTCCTTACCTTATGCTTCTTCGACGCTGGTGAGCCTGTCTACCATTGCATTCTAGCAGTTAATCTTGCGTATATTGGTATATCTGACACCCGTTAGTTGCCATTTGACCTATTGGCTGATCGTGCCCGAATAACAATTGGTGGCAAGGCTCTCTTACTTATTAAACTGGCTCCTATTTATGGGCGCTCGTGTTGCGACAGTTGCCCAAGCGCTTGCTTGAAGCTGTTGTTGGTGATCTTGAGATCGTTTCCCGCTTGCATTTTAATGAGTGTCGGGCCGGAGGCGATGGCGGATGTGGTGCGATGGTGCCAAGAAAAGTGCCTAGACCTGGGTGAGGAACCGAGGCCGTGGGCGTTTTTCTATTTCTTTGGTCGCATGGATTGTCTGTTCTGTTGGCCGCGCCGGCGTTGTTTCTTTGCTCTCGTTCGCGCGGTATCCGCTTGTGGCGGTGGATGTAAATAAACGGTGGAGCGACTGCAAAAGAGCCGCTTCGCTGGGTAAAATCAGGGTGTGCCGCGGAACCCGCTCCTCAGTCGGTCAACTTTGGAAGCGCGGGCAACGCAGGTGCTAATGTCTAAAGGGCCGGCTGCAACCGGCCCTTTTCATGACTCCCTTCGCTATCCGTTACTGCTTATATTCCCGCCAGATCGAGTAGAGGTTTCGGGCAATGCCGGTCACATACATCGAGAGGCGCAGGATTTCAAGAAACAAGTTCATAGGCTTCACCCCAATCGGAGATCGGAGCGTTGCCCGCAGGCGGATTCCGCGGCAGTCAAGATTTTACCTCACAGGCCGCGGTGGGAGACATCCTACCCATCCCATGGTTTGGAGCAGGGTCGATCTAACGGGCGATCAAACCTCTAGCACTCTTTGAATTGA
>CAUDYH010000066.1 GCA_958453575.1 uncultured Collinsella sp. | reverse complement strand
CGCCACGGATGTAGGGCTCGAGCAGGTCGACGGCCTTAATACCGGTCTCGAAGATCTCGGTCTTGGTGGTGAGCTCGTCAAAGCGGGGCGCCGCGTGGTGGATGGGGTAGAACTCCTCCACCTCGGGCATAGGCTTGCCGTCGACGGGCTTGCCCATGACGTTCCAGATGCGGCCAAGCGTCTTGGGGCCGACCGGCATCTTCATGGGCTCGCCGGTATCGGTGGCGACGAGGCCGCGCTGCAGGCCATCGGTCGAGGACATGGCGACCGTGCGGACAACGCCGCCCGGAAGCTGGCTCTCGACCTCGAGGATCGTGCTCAGATGACCGATCGGGGTCTCGGCCTCGACCGTGAGCGCGTTGTAGATCGGGGGCACCGCACCGTCAAACTTGACGTCGACGACAGGACCGATGATTCGCACGATGCGACCATCACCGGCAGTCGTCTTCTTGGTGGCTTCCTCGACCGCAAGCTTTACGGTGTTATTAGCCATTACTGTTCCTCCAATGCTGAGGCTCCGCCGACGATCTCGTTAATCTCGGTCGTGATCGAAGCCTGGCGCACGCGACTATACGTGCGGGTAAGGGTCGAGATGATCGCGGTGGCGTTTTCCGTCGCGGAGTGCATGGCCTTGCGGCGTGCACCCTGCTCGGCAGCCGCCGAATCGATCAGGGCCTGGTAGATGACCGTCAGGATATAAGACGGCACAAGCTTGCCGAGAACATGCTCGGGAGAGGGCACGAACTCGAACGTGGACGAGATGCGCTTAGGGGCGTCGGTCTCGTTCTTACGCGGACCGTGGGCCATAGCGATCATCTCGGGGTCGAGCGGCAACAGATGCTCGACGCGAAGCTCCTGATCCACGCGGTTCTTGGCGTGGTGGTAGACAAGCTCGACACGGTCAAGCTCACCGGCACGATACGCATCGCAGATATGAGAGGAGATCATGCGGGCCTGATTGAAATCGGGCTCGGAGGAGTTGCCCTCAAAGTGCATGACGACGTTTGCGCGGTCACGGAAATACGTGGCCGGCTTACGCCCGCACGCGATGATCTCGCACTCGATGCCGTCGTTCGCCCAAGAAGCGGCGAGCTTTTCGGCCGTGCGCTCCACCGTCGTATTGAAACCGCCGGCAAGGCCGCGGTCCGAAGCAATAACGACAATCAGGCCATGCTTGACGCTCTCATGCTTCTGCAGCATGGGATCGGTGCCCGAACAGGAGGCATCGCCGGCGACCGTCAACATGACGTCGGTCAGCGCCTCCTTATAGGGCTCGGCCTGCTTGGAGCGATCGAGGGCACGACGGATCTTGGCCGTAGAGACCATCTCCATCGTGCGCGTGATCTGCTTGGTCGTGGTAACCGAGGAGATTCGCTTCTTAATGTCGCGAAGGTTGGCCATGGGGCTTAGTTCTCCTCTGATCCAGAAACATCCGAATGGTGCTTGGCCATGAACTGCTGCTTGAAGTCGCCGATGACGCGCAAGAGCTCAGCCTTGGTGTCATCATCGATCTTCTTGGCGCGAACCTTGTCGAGCAGCGAGCCAAAGCCATTGTCCATGTACTCGATGAGCTCGGCACGGAAAGGCAGCACGTCGGCAATCTCCAGGTCATCCAGGAAGCCCTCGTTGCCAGCGAACAGCGTAACGATCTGCTCGCCAACCTCAAACGGCTTGTAACGCGGCTGCTTCAGGAGCTCTGTCATGCGGGCACCATGGGTCAGCTGCTTCTGAGTAGCCTCGTCGAGGTCGGAGCCGAACTGCGTAAAGCCGGCAAGCTCCTGGTACGAAGCGAGGTCCAGACGGAGGTTGCCGGCGACCTGCTTCATAGCCTTGGTCTGCGCGTCGCCACCGACGCGGGACACGGAAATGCCCACGTCGACTGCCGGGCGCTGGCCCTGGAAGAAGAGCTCGGACTGCAGGTAGATCTGACCATCGGTAATGGAAATGACGTTGGTCGGAATGTAGGCCGAGACGTCGCCGTCCTGGGTCTCGATGATCGGAAGAGCCGTCATGGAGCCATAACCGTTCTTCTTGGACATCTTGACGGCACGCTCGAGCAGACGAGAGTGCAGGTAGAAGATGTCGCCAGGATAGGCCTCGCGTCCGGGCGGACGATGCAGCGTCAGCGACATCTGACGGTAAGCCACAGCCTGCTTGGACAGGTCGTCGTAGATGACGAGCACGTGGCCACCGGGGTTGGTCTCGCTGGCGGGCTTGCCGTCCTCACCGTTGTACATGAAGAACTCGCCGATAGCGGCACCGGCCATAGGCGCAATGTACTGCATAGGGGCGGAATCGGCAGCGGTGGCCGAAACGATGATGGTGTAATCGAGCGCACCGTGCTGAGCGAGGGTCTCGCGGATGTTGGCAACCGTGGAGGCCTTCTGGCCGATGGCGACATAGATGCAGACCATGCCCTTGCCGCGCTGATTGAGGATAGCGTCGATGGCGATGGCGGTCTTACCGGTCTTACGGTCGCCGATGATGAGCTCACGCTGACCGCGGCCAATAGGCACCATGGAGTCGATAGCGAGCAGACCGGTCTGAACCGGCTCACACACCGGGGTACGGTCGATGACGCCGGGGGCCTTGAACTCGATGGGGCGACGGTGCGTGGCGACGATGTCGCCCAGGCCGTCGATGGGCTGGCCGAGCGGATTGACGACGCGGCCGAGCATGGCGCGGCTCACAGGGATATCCATAATGCGGCCAGTGGTGCGGCACTCGTCGCCTTCCTTGATGGAGTCGACGGCACCAAACAGAACGGCGCCGACCTCGTCACGGTCAAGGTTCTGGGCAAGGCCGAAGACGGTCTCACCGGTATCGGAGCTCTTGAACTCCAGAAGCTCGCCTGCCATGGCGCTCTTAAGGCCGGAGACGCGCGCGATGCCGTCGCCTACCTCGTCGACCGTTGAAACCTCATGCGTATCGACCGTCGCGGAGAGGCTCGTGAGCTGCTCCTGCAGTTTCTTGGCGATATCCTGGGCATTGAGGGTTTCGGACATTAGGCTTCACCTCCGTACGAATTAGCAGAGTTTGCGAGGGTCTCCTGCGCGATGCGCAGCTGCGTCTTGACGGAAATGTCACGACGCTCGCCGCGGGCCTCGAGCACCAGGCCGCCCACGATAGACGGGTCGACCTGCTCGATAAGGAATACCTTGCGGCCGAAGTCCTGCTCGCATTTCTTAGTGATGGTTTGACGCAGCTCGTCGTCGAGCGGGATCGCCGTGGTGACGGTCACGCCCACTACATCCTCGTCTTCCTCGGCAACATACTTAAAGGCAGCTGCCACCTTGGGAAGAAGGTCGAGCTGGTCGCGCTTGGACATGGTGTCGAGCACGGCGATGATCTCGGGGCTGGCAGAAGCCAAGCGCTCGATCATCTCGAGGTCCTCGAACACATGGTTCTCGGCCTTGGCGGCTTCCAAAAGGGAGCGCGCGTAGGTCTCGAGTACCTTGTCCTGATAGCGGCTAGTCGGCATTCAGGCTACCTGCTTCCTGGATGTAGCGCTCGATGAGCTTCTTCTGCTCGGCATCGTCCTCGAGTGCCTCGCCCACGATCTTGGTGGCGACGGCAACGGACAGGTCGGCGATGGAGCTCGCGGCACCGGCGTAGATGGACTTGCGCTCGTCCTCGACGGTCGTATGGGCCTTGGCGATGATCTCCTCGGCCTCCTTGTGAGCAGCCTCGATGAAACGGGCGCGCTCGGACTCGGCGTCCTTACGGGCCTCGAGAACGATGTCGGCAGCCTGACGACGGGCGTCGGTGACGATCGAGTCGGACTCAGCGCGCTTGGCGATGGCCTCCTGCTTGGTCTTCTCGGCCTCGTCGAGGCTCTCCTCGATCTTCTTGCCGCGCTCCTCCATGGTTTTCATGATGCCCGGCAGGGCGACCTTGGCCAGCACGATCCAGATAATCAGGAAGGCGATAAGCGCCGGGATGAACTCCGCCATCTTAGGGATGAGGATGTCCGCACCGGCAGCGCCGTCCTCGGCGAACGCGGAAACCGGCATGAGCAGCGCGGCCGCGGACGCGGAGAGTGCGATCGCGCTCTTCTGGGATGAAAGATTCATACTTGACGCTCCGTGCTATTTAACGATCAGCGCGACAACGAAGCCGATCAGAGCCAGAGCCTCGCCGAAGGCGGAGCCCATAATGAAGACGGTGAACACGCGGCCCTGGACCTCAGGCTGACGGGCCATAGCACCCGTAGCACCCAGAGCAGACAGGCCGATAGCAAGACCAGCGCCGATAACACCGAGACCGTAACCGATAACTCCCACGATTCCTCCTTTGTCGTGCGTGTCTTATTTCACGCAGGATAACCTTTTTATAACTGCCGGGCTCCATGGGTACGGGCACCGGCGGTTTAACGAATTACCTTACCTTTAAGGCGCGAACGGAAGACTACTCCTCCTCCGCGACCTCCTCTGCCTCGGAGACATACACGGCGGTAAGGACCGTGAAGACGTAAGCCTGGATGGCGCCGACCACAAGCTCGATCGCATAGATCAGGATGAGGATGGCAAGCCAGGCCAGCGAAGGCAGGGCGCCGACGGCGTGGGCCGCGGAAACCTGCTGAAGCAGCGGCTGCATGAACATGCTCGCCATGATGGCGAACGAGCCCATGACCACGTGTCCTGCGAACATGTTGCAGAACAGACGGACGGCGAGCGTGATGAGGCGCAGGAAGGTCGAGAAAAGCTCGACGACCCACACGAGCACGTTCATCGGGAAGCTCACGCCCTGCGGGGCGAGGCTCTTGATGTAGCCGATCACGCCGTGAGCCTTGCATCCGTAGTAGATGAAGTACACGAAGGCGAAAATGGCGAGCGCGGCGGTGGAGCCGATTGCGCCGGTGCCGGGCTTCATTCCCGGAATCAGGCCGATCATGTTATTGATCAGGATGAACAGGAAAAGCGAGCACAGGAACGGGAAGTGCTTCTTCCAGTTCTCACCCACGACGCCCTTGCCGATATCGTTCTCGACGTACTCGATGATGTACTCGAAACCGTTGACGAAGAAGCCCTTGGGAACCAGGGTCTGCTTCTTCTTGAACACGGCCAGGACGATCAGGAGCACGATCGTGGAGACGATCAGCCAAAACGAGTACTGCGTGATGCCGCAGCTCAGATCGCCCACGACAGGGGTGGAGCTGAACTCGCTGACCAGATGATTAATCTCATCAGGCAGCTTTTCAAAAATTTCCACGACTTACCTTTCGACCTCATGAGGATCTCGCAGCGCCTTGGCGACGCGAACCGTGCAGGCGGCCATAAAGGCCACGAAGCCGATCGCCTCGCCCAGGAGGAACATGCGAAATGCCTCTCCGAACAACGCAAACACAACCAAGGTAAAGACGAGCAGGGCGACTGCCGAGACCGCCAGACTCACCATGCCCTTGAGCATGTCCGCATTCTGCTTATCGTCAAGAACCGGCTTGAGCGTAAAGACAAAGGGAAGGAAGGCAATCGCGCCCGCGATGGCACCTGCAACGATAGCGAGCAGATCGGCTATCTGAAACACTGGCGTCCTCACTTTCCTTTTTTATCGCCTCACAGGACAGTTCCCGCCAAACATTGGTGACTATTGTACGAGCCAATCGCTAAAGTACAACCGAAAAAGCATCGGTTAATACGCACCTGTTCGTTTTCTTAAGACCTTCTTTATGCCGCAGGTACGGTAATACGTTTTTCTCGAACCCTGCAGGGCAAAACGTCCGTTAACAGGAGTGCGCGCGGTCGCCTTTTGTTCGTCCGCGCGCACCGTTTCTTCGTATTTGCAGCCGCGGCCGTTTAGCCCAGCGACTAGAGCGTGCCGTAGATGCGGTCGCCGGCGTCGCCGAGGCCGGGAACGATGTAGGCAGCCTCGTTGAGATGGTCGTCGATGGCGCAGGTATAGATATGCACATCTGGGTCCTTCTCGGTCAGCGACTTGAGGCCCTCGGGGGCCGCGACGATGCACAGCATGCGGATGTCCTTGACACCGCGCTCGCGCAGGTAGCTGATGGCCATCTCGGCCGAACCGCCCGTGGCAAGCATGGGGTCGACGACCAGGCAGATGCGCTGGTCGATATCCTTGGGCATCTTGCAGTAATACTCGTGCGGCTCGTGGGTGACCTCGTCGCGCTCCATGCCGATGTGACCCACGCGAGCGGAGGGCACCAGGTCGAGGATGCCGTCGACCATGCCAAGGCCCGCACGCAGGATGGGCACGATGGCGAGTTTCTTGCCGGCAAGCTGTTTGAACGTGGCGGTAGTGATGGGGGTCTCGACCTCGACGTCTTCCATAGGCAGGTCGCGCATGGCCTCGTAGCCGTCAAAAAGCGCGAGTTCGCGCACGAGCTGGCGGAACTGGTTGGTGCCGGTGTTTTTGTCGCGCAGGATCGACAGCTTGTGCTGGACGAGCGGGTGATCGACAAGCGTCACACGGGACGCATCGTAGGTGACGGTCATGGATTGATTGCCCCTTTCGTTGCGGCCGCAAAACGGCCTTGCTGACAAGGCGCGCAGCAATGTTGCCGCCGCACGCCATGCATTAGTTTAGCGGTTTGTTGTATCGAGCAGCCCATCGCAGCCCTACTGTGAGGTGCTGAGCGAGCGCCTGACTGCATCACGCCAGCCCGCAAGGTTTTGCTCGCGGCGCTCGGCGGACATGTGGGGAAGGAAGGTCCTAACGATCTGGGCATTTTGCTCCAGCTCTTCCAGGTCTTCCCAATAGCCGACGGCAAGACCCGCCAAGTACGCGGCACCGATTGCCGTGGTCTCCACCGTCTCGCATTG
>CAUDYH010000065.1 GCA_958453575.1 uncultured Collinsella sp. | reverse complement strand
GCCACGCTTGCCGACCGCGCCAAAACGCAGTCCTTCGGCCTTATCGAGGAAGATGTGATTATCCTCGATACCGAGACCACGGGTCTTTCGGTGCAGGACAACGAGCTGATCGAGATCTCGGCGGCCCGTCTTTCGGGCCGCGAGGTCATCGACCGCTTCGATACCTTCGTGCATCCCAGGCAGCTGATTCCCGCCGAGATTACCGAGCTCACGAGCATTACAAATGCCGATGTTGCAGATGCCCCGTCGGCGGTTGAGGCCGTCGCCGCTCTCGCCGATTTTGTCGGTGGCTGCCCGGTGATCGCACACAACGCCACGTTCGACCGCTCGTTTATCGAGTCGGTCAAAGGCGGCGTCAACGTGAGCGATATTTGGATCGATTCGCTGGCGCTGTCGCGCATCGCGCTTCCGCGCCTGGCCTCGCACAAGCTGTCTTTTATGGCCGATCTGTTTGGCTGCGACTCGGTATCACACCGTGCCAATGCCGACGTCGACGCTCTGTGTGGCGTATGGCGCGTGTTGCTCGTGGCGCTCACCGACTTGCCCCAGGGCCTCATGGCGCGCCTAGCCGACATGCATCCGGACGTGCCTTGGTCCTATCGTCCTATCTTCTCATTCTTGGCAGGGCAGAACCCTGGTTCTATCTTCTCTCTCAGCGCCGCTCGTGCTGACGTTCTCAAGGCCGATCGCGCCGACGATCGGGTGGACGCCGATGAACTGCCGGTTCTCAAGATGCCGAGTCGTGAGGAGATTGAGGCAGACTATGCGCCAGGTGGCCTAGTCAATCGCATGTATCCCACCTACGAGCCGCGTGATGAGCAGATCGCGATGGCGCTCGAGGTCCGCGATGCGCTGGTCACGGGCACTCATCGAGTAATTGAGGCAGGCACAGGCGTCGGCAAATCGATGGCCTATCTGGTACCTTTTGCCGAGGCAGCACGCCGTAACAACATCACGGTTGGTATTGCGACCAAATCGAATAATCTTGCCGACCAGCTCATGTACCATGAGCTGCCAAAACTTGCCGAGCAGCTGGACGGCGGTCTGTCATTTTGCGCTCTCAAGGGGTATGACCACTATCCGTGCCTGCGCAAGCTTGAGCGCATGAGCCGCGGCCAGGTCGAGATTACCACCAAGCGCGATCCGGCGGACACGCTCACGGCGGTCGCGGTCATTATGGCGTACGTCTGCCAATCAGCCGATGGCGACCTCGACTCGCTCGGCATTCGGTGGCGCAGCGTCAACCGTCCCGACTTTACGACGGCCTCGCACGAGTGCGCTCGTCGCCTCTGCCCGTTTTTCCCTGATAAATGTTTGGTCCACGGCGCTCGCCGTCGTGCGGCGCACGCCGATGTGGTGGTCACCAACCATTCCCTGCTGTTCCGCAACGTCGCGGCCGAGGGCAGGATTTTGCCTCCGATTCGTCATTGGGTAATCGACGAGGCCCATTCCATCGAGCGCGAGGCGCGCCGTCAGTGGGCGCGCGTGGTGTCGGCGGACGAATCACGCGTTCTGTTTGAGCGTCTGGGTGGCTCGAGCACCGGCGCGCTAAGCCAGGTTTCCCGTGATTTGGCAACCTCCGAGGGCTCTACGCTCTATCTGGGCCTTACTGCCAAGGCGACGTCGACGGTTGCGCGCGCGAGCATGGCAATCGCCGACGTGTTCGATGGCGTTCGCGAGCTCGGCCGCCGTGCGCGTGGGGGTTATGACAATGCCAATCTATGGATTGGCCCCGAGCTGCGCGAATCTGACGACTGGCATGATTTCTTACAGTCGGCCTACGCTGCCATCGGCACATTGGAACAAGCTGACAAGAGCGTCGACGCGCTGGTACAAGCCGTCGCCGCCGACAAGCCCGAGGTTGTTGTCGACCTGGGTGATATCTCGCGCCGCCTGCACGAGCTGGCCGAGAACCTCAAACTCATCATTGATGGCACCGATGAACACTACGTGTATTCGCTGCAGGTCAATCGCAGACTTCGTGCCGGCGGAGAGTCGATGACCGCAGAGCGCATCGACATTGGCGAGGCTTTGGCAACCGAGTGGCTACCCGAGGTTCACACGGCTATCTTTGCCTCGGCGACCATGACGGTGTCCAAAAGCTTTGAGCACTTTAACCATGCGGTCGGCCTTGATCGCATCGGTGCTTCAACGTCGTCATCGCTGCACTTGGATTCGAGCTACGACTTCGATTCGAACATGGCTGTAGTCGTTGCGGGCGATATCCCCGATCCGCGCGATCGTGAGAGCTATCTTACGGCGCTCGAGCGCGTACTGGTCGACGCCCATCTTGCCATGGGCGGATCGGTGCTCACGTTGTTCACCAATCGGCGCGACATGGAGGACCTATACGCCCGCGTTGAGCCCAAGATGGCCCGTGCGGGTCTGGAGCTCAACTGCCAGCAGCGCAACTCATCTCCTCGTCGCCTGCGCGACCGGTTTATCAACGAACCGACCTCGTCGCTTTTTGCGCTCAAGGCCTTCTGGGAGGGGTTTGATGCCAGCGGCGAGACGCTGCGCTGCGTCATCATTCCCAAGTTGCCGTTCTCAAGCCCCACGGACCCGCTCTCGTGCGAGCGCAACCTGCGCGAAGACCGCGCATGGGCGCGCTATTCGCTGCCCGAGGCGGTGCTCGAGGTTAAGCAGGCCGCGGGGCGTTTGATTCGCTCGTCGACCGATAGCGGTGTGCTGATCTTGGCGGATCCTCGCCTGGTGACGAAGGGCTATGGCAAGAAGTTCTTAACGTCGCTGCCCACGAGCTCCTACCAGCGCATCGAATCGGCGCAGATTGGGCACTATCTACAGCTGTGGCGTGCACGCCACGAGCGGCGGCGCTAAAGCGGACAGACGAGGGTTTTTGCCATATCGCACAGACACTTTGACAGGGCGGGGTCATCCAAGATGCGGATGGCTCCGCCCGCTGCGATTATCTGGCTCAGCAGCCAACGCTCGGAGCCGTAATGTACGGTTACCGTTGCCATGTCTGTCCCGCTGCGCTTGATTAGGGTGATGCCGGCCCAGTCCAGATGCTCCGCCATATCGAATGGCATTAAGAGCTTTGCGCTGCGCTGCGTCCGGGCAAGGGAATCGTGGAGGGATGCGACGTCCGGTGCGTGAGGCACGACGGAGTCTTCCGTTAAGGCGAGTCCCTCGATTTTATCCATGCGATAGGTGCGCTGCTCATCGACTGCGATGTCCCAGGCAATCAGGTATGTTTGGTCGCCGTTTGCCGTAATGCGCAAGGGGTCGACCAGACGCTCGCGTGGCCGTGCATCGTCCATCGAGCGATACGAGATACGGCAGCGAACGCCGTCCTGAATGGCGCAGCTCAGCTGCTGCCAGTGCGACCCGTGGTTGACGGTGTCAAAGACGCGCTGGTTATAGCCGAGCTCTTCGGGTAGAAGAGCAAATCGAATCCGAGCCGCCGTCTGCGGCTCGATCCCCAACGATTCAAGCTCGTGGTTGAGCACGGCGCCCTCGGCGGCACTCAGGCGCAGCGGTAGCACACGACCGGCGTCACCGGTGAGGACCACACGCTCGCCGTGGCATTCGCAGATGATGCGCGCGCCCGATTCTCGGTCCGCGAGCGTCGAGACGATCTCGAGAATCTCGTCGAGCGACGCCCCCGTGATGTCAAAGCGACTGCAAATCTCGTTTCGAGTCATGCCGTTCTCGCCGGCGGCGTAGAGGGCCTCCATGATGTCGATGGCGCGCGAGAGCCTCTGCTCGCTGGTGAGTTTACGCACGGGCATGCTCGTGCACCGTCCTTTCGATGAGGTGGTTCCACGCCTGTTTGAGCGATTTGGGGGCCATGGGCCTCATGCCGTCCATGGCGTGGGCCATGCAAAATGAGGCGGCGGCTTCAAGGTCGCGCACGTCAACGGTCCAGATCCATCCCGCATCGGTGTGTGCGAGCTTACCTCGCCCGCGCGTGAGACCGTTGATCATATCGATCTGCGTCTGAGGGGCGAATGAGAACGTAGCTGCAACGGGCGGTCGGTCGGCAAAATCGAATTCAAAGAACAGGTAGTCGTTGAGGTTGAAGTCCGCAGGGATGGTGTAGGCCTTCGAAGGACGCCAAGCGCGAACGATACGGTCGCAGCGGAATGTCCTGATGTCGTCGGTGGCATTGTCGAGGCCGCAGAAGTACGCCACGCCCTCGCGCTCGAACATGCCGTAGACGCAGACGGTACGCTCTTTTTGCTCACCGCGTCCGTTCTGATATAAAAATCGCAGCGCGCATCGCTCGGCAAAGGCGC
Source organism: uncultured Collinsella sp. (assembly GCA_958453575.1). GTDB lineage: Bacteria > Actinomycetota > Coriobacteriia > Coriobacteriales > Coriobacteriaceae > Collinsella. The sequence continues at coordinate 2,550 of CAUDYH010000065.1, read as the reverse complement.
TCCAAACCGCATCGACGGTGGGAGAGCGGCTGATCGTCGCCTCGTCCGCCGTCGTCCTGCCGGTGAGGTAGGCAATCTTGGAGCGAATATCGGCAAGTGGTGCGGCAAAGGTGGAAGAGCCGCTTGCAAGCGTTTGGTCGATGGCGTTGAGTAGGATGTCGGCGTCGTCTGCGGTGATGAGGCCACCTGCTGCAAACGTGTGCTCGCGGTCGATTGTCCACGAGCTTTCCTCGGTCTCCTGCGCGCCGGCAGGGCGAACCTCCTTGATTAGGATGCCGCGTTCGAGCAGTTTGTCACGATCGCGCCGAAACTTGCGCTTATCAGAGTCGATGTTGCCCGAGCCATATCCCAGGTCAGAATCCAAGACGATCTGCTCGGTCGTCAGCGGTTCGGGGGAGCTGTTGAGCACAAAGAAAAGATTGAGGATGCGCTGAGCCGTTTTATCGAAACTGGGCTCCGAATTTTCCTTTTTAATTGTCGCGGTCGTGTCGCTTGCCGTCATAGAGTCCTCGCATGAGAAGGTGGTTTGCTGCCATGATTTTAGTCCGATATGGAGATTAGGCTATATCCTTGTCCGCTCGGGGCGTTAAGATGGCCCGAATTCGGTCGTTTGCGCTCGCTCGGGGTATACTTTCGACTATATACGGTTCTAATGTGCATGCATTGGGCCTATTTGTCGGATTATGGATGTGGAGCGCACATGGCGAACACCCAGAACTATATTAACCACCTGCTGCAGAACACCGGCATTACGCCGGCATGCAGCGAAGAAGAGCGCTTGGCTGCCGAGGATATCGCTCAGATCTTCCGCAACCACGGCTTTGATCCCGAGGTTCAGGAGTTCAATGCCCCGGCGCCCAGTAGGTTGGCATTTGCCGTTACCGGTATTCTTGCGTTTGCCGGCGCCCTACTGATGGGCATCGGCGGCGGCATCGGCTTGGTCGGCACCTTGCTGGCCATTGCCGGCGCCGTTCTTTACGTGCTCGAACGCACGGGCCACCCCGTGGTTTCGCGCCTGGGCAAGACGGGCGTGAGCCAAAATGTCATCGCCTACCACAAGGCCTCGGGCCCGCTCGCGTCTCCGCGCAACCGCCCGGTGGTCGTTGTCGCACACTACGACTCTCCCCGTGCTGAGCTGCTCGCCCGCGAGCCCTATGCTTCTTATCGTGCGCTCATCGCCAAGCTGTTGCCCGTTGCCACGGTTGCCCCTGCTGCCGTTGCCATCTTGCGTATCCTGCCGCTCCCCGGCGCGCTCAAGGTTCTGCTGTGGATTGTCGCGATCCTCGCTTCCCTCGTTGCGCTCGCCAACGCGGCAAACATCATTTCTAACCGTTTTGTGCTTCCCTATACGTCCGGCGCAGTGTGCAACAAGTCTTCTGTCGCCGCTATGCTCGGCGTTATGGACAACGTTGCTCCCTTCCAGGGCGAAAACGAGTTTCCCGACGATGTTCCGTTCGATACCTATTTTGGGGAGCAGAAGCGTCGTGCCGAGGAAATGGCGCGCGCAGCGGCGGAGTATGCCGCGGCCCAACAGCAAAACGACTACGGCAACACCATCGAGTATGAAGAGCCTACCTACGCCGAGGACGAGTTCGGCCAGCCGATTGCTTCCGACGCTCAGACCGAGCCCGAACAGGGCGAGGCTTTCGACGAGCAGATCGAGGGCTTTGAGGGTGCGTCTGCCGACGAGACGCTGATTGGCGCCATCGTGCCCGAGGATCAGAATCAGGCTGTCCAGGCCGAAGAGTTCAATGACGAGGTTCCCGCTGCCGAGCCGGCGGAGGAGCCTGTCGCGGCCGAGCCCGAGCCCAAGCTCTATCGCAATGCCGCCGGCAACATCCGCTTTGGTTCGGATGCCATCCGTGCGCTCGGAATGCTTCCCGAGTCCTGCACGCTCGATTACGAGGAAGGCGAGGAGCCGACGTTTGAGCCCGAGCCTGCCCCCGTCGTGACTGCACCTGCGCCCGTTGTCGCCGTGGATGATGAGTCTGCCGCGGTTACCGCTGCCGTTGCCGAGCCCGAGGCGGTGTCCGCGATCGATCCCGCGGCAGGACTGGACATTTTGGCTCCCGCCGCGCCGGCGCAAGACGTTACGGACGAGTCTGACGACGATTACGTTGAACAGCCGAGGCGCGTGTCTTACGAGAGCGATACTGATTTCTCGGCCGAGATTCCCGCGGCAACGCCCCATGCCGATATTGTATCCGCGTTCTCTTCGATTGGCGCCAGTGCTTCCAACTTCTTTAAGGGTGCGCTTGCAAAGGGCAAGAAATTTGTCGACGATTTCGAGGAGAAGCGCGCTGCCGCACGCGAGGCTGCCGAGCAGGAGGCTATCGCTCAGCAGCAGGCAGCCGAGGCGGCACGTGAGCGCGCGGCGCAAGAGCTCGAGCAGAACGAGGCTATGCAGTCCGTGCCCGTCGACGCTGCCGAAGCTACGACGTCCTTTGAGTCCCAGCAACCGGCGTCCGCGGATGTTGCTGAGGCGACGACGTCTTTCGAGGCTCAGCAACATGTCGATAGCACCATGTCGTTTGATGCCGCGCAGTTCGA
>CAUDYH010000064.1 GCA_958453575.1 uncultured Collinsella sp. | reverse complement strand
AATCGAGGCCGCCCGAAAGGCCGATGACGGCCGCCTTGGTGCCCGTATGGGCAAGGCGGGTCTTGAGGCCCGCGGTCTGCAGGTCAAGGATGGTCTCGCAGCGCTCAGCCAGGTCACCATGGTCGGCCGGCACAAAGGGTGCGCGGGGGAAGACACGGTCGATGCCGAGCGCATCGCGCAGGACAGGCTCTTCGGCGAGCGAGCCCTCAAACGAGAACTCGACGGTCACGGCCTCCGGCGCATCGTCCGAGCGCGTCCATGTCGTCGAGCGACGACGCTCGGCAACCAACCGGTCAAGATCGACGTCGGCGACGGCCATATCGCAAGTGAGGAGCTTCGTCGCGGCGAGTTTCGAACCGTTTTCGTAGACGAGGTTCTCGCCCGCAAAGACCATGTCGGTCGTGGACTCGCCCTCACTCGCGTCCGCGTAGGCATAGGCGCAGTACAGGCGCGCGCTCTGATTGGAGATAAGGCTGCGGCGGTAATCTGCCTTACCGATAATCTCGTCCGAGGCCGACGGGTTGAGAATCACCGTCGCACCGGCAAGCGCCATCTCGGTCGAAGGGGGTGCCGGCACCCACAGGTCCTCACAGACCTCAACGCCCAGCACCAGGTCCTCGGCGCCTTCATCACAGCAGCGGTAGACCAGCCCCGAACCCAGCGGAACCGGACCCTGACCGGCAAATTCAACCCACACGGGATCCGCAGGCGCCGGAGCAAACCAACGGCACTCATAGAACTCGCCATAGTTGGGCAGATACTTCTTGGCCGTGAGGCCCAAAAGCTCGCCCGCGCAGCACACGGCGGCGCAGTTGTAGATATTCTCGGCAACTGCAACGGGAAGACCGATGGTAAAGACAATCGGCAGCCCGCGGGTTTCATCGAGAATATGTGCCAGTACGGTCTCGCAGGCATGCAGCAATGTACGATTATGGAACAGGTCGGCCGCGGTATAGCCGGTCAGGTTAAGCTCGGGCAGCACCAGCGCGCGAACGCCGCGCTCGGCAGCCTCGCGAACAGCCGCCAGCGCAACCTCGGCATTGCCCTCGACATCGGCCACGCGAATCCGCGGCGACGCCGCCGCCACACGCAAAAAGCCATCGTTCTTATTAGCCGAAACGCAGCATTGCCTTGTTGATCTGGACACTGGAGGCCCCTTCTACCCTGAGATTCAGTCTAACGGACGTTCACATATCTCTAACTAGCCAAAGCAACCTCCCAATTTACTGAGACGCCAACCTGTGCTAAGAGCATGTATTCCAAAAATATCTTTAATTAAAAAAGGAGAAATCGATAATCGACTTCTCCTTTAAGCGAGGCAAGTTAATTCCGAAACTAATGGCAGAATTTATCCATGTAGTCCTCAAAGTCGAACACTTCTACCACGACGCCCTCTTCCTGAGACTCTTTCAGTTGCTCCAAGAGATCTTTGTTAATAACGTCCATGCAGAAACCTCCTCTATCTAATCAATTGTAGTATATCTGCTTTCATGCAATTATCAACCAACTTGTTTAATTGCTCCTCGTTTGTCGATAGTCCCTCTTTTTTCAAAATGTCGCGCACCTCGTTCTTAGTAATCGGCTTTTCAAACAACGAAAGCAAAGCGAACGAAAAATCATTAACCGCACACATTCTATGGGTGGCACAACTCAGCAGTACTCTTAACCCCTCTTTTGAGCGTCCGACTTCTTTAACAAACGAACTTTTAACCAATTGAAAACCATTATCGTGCATTACATAATCGGCATCGATATTTGTATTCAGCAATCCATAATGCAACAGTTCTTCTATCGTCCTTGTCAGCTCGAGGTCGCCCTGATCAAGAATAAGAGAAATGCTACAATCGGCCTCCAATAAACGGGCCAACTTAAGGTATATCAACTGGGAAACAGCATAGACATGATGGTATTCAGAATTATAGAAGTAGGCAAATGGCTCAACGAGCACGACAGAGGTCTTGGAATCCAGCCAGATTCGATCAGCTGGATTTAGACTAGTTAGCCGTCGCTTTACTTTGGTCAAATGTCCCTTATACCTGACAGCGTGAATAGAATCTAGGATCCAGGTCACCTCTGAAATATGAAGCCGCTGGGGCAAGTCAATTGTGTCGCTACCGTTTATGACCTCTTGCATATAAAAATCAATATGATGCTCATCAGATAAGGATTTTGCTTCATTTAAAGTTAAACCAGTGCCTGAAACATAATCCACTTCGAGGCGCAAATCCTCATATTGGGACTTCGGCATTACAGAGACACCATACTTATCGGGATGATTCCAAACATCCGACCCCATAACGAGACCAAAATTCGTAAATCCTCTCGTGGAATATGGAACACCACATACCTGTTTTGAATAATTCAAAACATTCTCTGTATAAGCTAAGGTGTTCAGAGCCTCTTCTTTAGTTTCGGTCGGAAAGCCAATCATAAAAAATAGATGAACAGGAATGCCCGCATTGAGACAATCATGGATATTGCGATCAATCCAATCAACTCTCGTGTTCTTCTTCATTAGATCAAGAACTCTTTGGTTGTATGACTCGAGGCCAAACTGAATCTGCCTACATCCACTTTGGTATATCTTGTTAAAAACGTCTGTACTTAGGGTTGGAGAGAACCTCGTTTCTCCATGCCAGAAAAACGTTTTTCCCGATGCGTTTATTTCATCCGCGAGTTGCTCCATTCTTTTGCCTTCGAATGTTTCATCCACAAAAGAGAAAACTCTCGTGCCGTATTTTTCATTTAACCGACACATTATTTCAAATACTCTCGATATAGGCATCTTTCGGTAACAACCACCGGTAGCACCGGGAATGGTGCAGAAGGCGCAATGATTAAAACACTGCCTAGAGGAATAAACCGGCAATATTAACTCAGGCATGAAGTATTTAGAAAGGGCGAAGCCATCGAAATCGGGAACTGTATCGTTGATAAATGTTTGCTCAATCCGATGGTTTTTATATATCTTTCCACCTTTAGCATGGCAAAGGTTTGGAACACAGTCGAGATTGTCATCACCAGAGTCAAGAGCCTCAAGAAGACGTGCAAGCGGCTCTTCGCCGTCATACATCATTATCGAATCAATGTATTCAAAAAAGGGATGCCATTCTTTCATGCAGTCATCTGCTAAACGAGTAATGTAATTGCCGCCCAATGAGACGTGTTTAACAGATGGACATTCTTCTTTAATCAGTTTCGCTAACGTAACTGCAGAAATCAATTGGAAACAGCCGCTCACCGAAATCCCAATAAACTCGATTTTTTCCCTCTGAATACGCTTAAGAAAGGCAGTTTCATAGAAGGAAATAAACGGATTATGCAAGGTATCCGCAAGCGATTTCATTATTTCTGGTGTCGAATAATAATCATAGGGCAGATCTATGGAGTTGAACGTGTATTTAACTCCATATGAGACGTGATTTATGATATAGAGTGCATTTCTAAAAATGTTTTCAGCATATTGTCTTTCTTTTAGATTAAAGTATCTCTTCGATCTGAAAATATCTTTTGCCTCGTCAACATTAAGTGCCGACTTTTGTATCAACTCGATTGTTAATTGAACATTCGAACTAAACGAATCCTTTGATTCCCGATACCTTTTACAGCACTCTTCGACATGTCTAAAAGATAGGAGGTCATCGTAAAATTCCACGTTTAAGTCAACAATGTCAACTTTGTATTGTTCAACCTCTTGAAGATATGACTTCAAAATAGGCAAGGCAAGATACGGCCCCACTGGACTCCATCCTGGGGGAAATACTAAAAGCGTTTTAGGCATATCAACGTCACATCTTTCGCAAACAATTCAATTGAAACACAACTACCATCATAATTGAAAATACACCAAGTCCTGTAACGAGAATTGAGAACATCGCGATGCTCGTGAACAGCGAAACAAGAAGTGTTGAAATAACAACAGCAACCGATTGCAAAGACTCCCTAATTGAAAACAGGCTTATCGATTCAGATCCGTCTCTCGCCAAATCCTGCAGCGATGTTATGAGAAGCACATCTTGAATGGCGTTTCCGGCACCGACGATAAAAAGGAAAATAAACGATATCCCAGACGCATAGCGATAGCCAAACGCCAGATACGCACCGAGCGCAAGATACGTCACAAAACAATATGATTTAACGCAATCGGAACCACTGATTAAACGACCATATATTGTATTTCCGAACAACAGTCCGATTGTAAGACTACTCTGAAGGAATCCGTATTGTATCGATGACGAGTCAAATTGCAATTGCGCTATAGCTGGCAAAAGAGAATTCAGAGAGCCGAATGCCACGCCACTAGAAATATCGATTAATAGGAAACCAATTGCCAAGTGCTTCGCGCTAAGATCACTAAATGCAGTCCTGTTTTTTTCATTTTTGCTTATTCCCTCTTTACCATTAACCTCGATAACCGACGGAACATCTCGCAGCAACCAGAACGACGCGGCAAAAGAAAGCGCGTCTAATGCAAGAACAGCCTCCGCCCCAAATTGAGCGACAACAAAACCGCCGGCAACTGGCCCCAGAACCATCATCAAATTCTGCAGGAACCCAAACGAATTATTAATTACGTCGCGATTGATACTATTCGTATTGGCTCTTAACAACGAGTAAAAGCAGGGCATTTCTACCGTTCGGCAAAGCGATACCGCGCACGTAATAGCAAACATACTCCATTTACTATCAACAAAAATATAGCAAACGAATAATCCCGCGCGAATTAAGTCTGCCAATCTCATGGCCTGCAGTGTCCCGATACCCATCTTCTGAGGCAGCTGCGCGAGCGCAACTGAAAACAGAGAGGGGGCAAATCTGCAGCAGACCATCAAAGCAGTTGCAGAAACATCGTGAGTTACCTCGTAAATCAGCATTGGCAAAGCAATATTCGCACACCAATTGCCTATTTCGCTTATCCCTCTAGCAATATATAGGACCCGAACCGGACGGCTAGCTCTCAATACCGTGAACATCACGATTAACCTCGTATTTCAGGCCTCGTTCATCCCTTAATAGGAATCCATAATCAACCAAGTACCGCCTCAACACGGCATAATCAGGATAGAGCTGTGACAGCACACGATTAACCTGAAGCTCCGTATAACTTGTATTTAATTCAAAGAAAGAGACGGCCCATAGCAGCATGATTCTTTTATAGCTTTCCTTTTTTGGAATTGAAACCAGCTCGCCATTCTTGAGAAATCGTTTTTTAAAGTCTATTAGCTCATCCATTCACATCCTCCATTTCATACGCATCTAATACTAAAAATGCATACGCTTTAGGTCATCGCATTCAGCTTCTTTATTCGAACTAAACTCGAACTAATCTAAATTATTTGCTCAGACACTCTTCGAAAGCTCGTTTTTCACTCTGAGTAAAATGCCCTTCCCAGTCAGTCCACGAACAGGAAGGCAACTCACAACGAGCGGAGTCGAAGCCCTCTGCCGTCGGTCGCTCAAAATGCACGATAACCTTTTCGATATCGCCATCTGTAATCAGGTCAGAATGAATGACCTCGGTACCATCTTCGAATGTCATATACGGGTACATCACGTAAACCACCTCGCAATCGTAAATCCAGTTTAGCATCAGGCTATCGCACCAAAGACAGCAAGCCCCCTTGATGAGTTGATGGTATCTGTTAAATGTCACGTACGATTCACATCTGGTGGGTACCCTGATGGCAACACGAAACGAAGCAGATTTACGCCGGGAGGACCCCGTATGACAACCAAGTACACCGACGCGCCGCGTACGCGTGTCATGACACCGGCAGCGCTCAACAACGGCGTGCACGAGAACCATTCCATCGGACAAACCATGGCCATCGCGCCCAAAAAGGGCCTGTTCGACGACATTTCCATTCCCCAAATCATCGCCGGCGCCGCAGCTGCCGCCACGAGCGTCGCGCTTGCTTCAAAGATCGGCATTGCCGGCTCGGTGATTGGTGCCGCTGTGAGCTCAGTCATCACCGTTGTGTCCTCGCAGGTCTACCGCCACTTTATCTCTGCCAGCGCCGAAGCCCTCAAAGGTACGCACGCCGCCGTCGACTACCCCGCCGGCGCCTACGAGCCCGTTGAGCTTAATGCCGAGGAGCACCTGGGCGGCGCCGCGACTACGCAGGAGATGCGTCAGGTCGCGGGACGCGCGACCACGGCGCGCGTCGCCCCCAACAGCCTGCGCGCCAAGGCGGCGGAAGAGCGCAGCCAGACGCAAAAGAAGGTCATCATCTTCTCGATCGCCATCGCCATCGTCGCGGTCATCGCCTGCGCCGGCGCCATCCTTATAACCACCGCCGGTGAGGGTCTGGGCGAGCGTCCCGAGCCAATCCTTTCGTCGCGTACGACCGAGAGCGATGCAAATGACAACACCCAGTCTCAAGATCAGCAGACGCAGACGGACGACACGCAAGACAGTTCCACCTCTGCCAATTCGTCCTCGAACACCCAAGACCAATCGCAGGGCACCGATTCCTCTACGGCCAACAGCGGCACGCCATCCGGCACGGCCGACTCAAGCCAAACGACTGACGGCTCTCAACCGAGCACGGGCGACCAGGCGAATGGCAATACACCGAGTACGGGATCTACCGACAACAGCAACACCAACAGCTCGAGCGGAACCGCGTCCGGCACGGCATCTGACAGCTCAAGCCAAGGCACGACATCGGGCAACTAGGCACTGCATCCCCAGATAGGCAACCTGTACAACGGGCACGAATCGACAGCGGTTCGCGCCCGTTTGCCTTGGGCGCCGCCATGGCGAACGCTCTGCGATGGTAAGATGCTTTACATATGTAAAGAGGAGATT
>CAUDYH010000063.1 GCA_958453575.1 uncultured Collinsella sp. | reverse complement strand
GCGCGGATAGACCAGCTCATGAGCGGACGGCCCGCCACGTTATCGAGCTGCTTGCCGCCGGGATTTCCAAAGCGCTGGCCGCTGCCGCCGGCAACGACCACGGCGCATACGGGCGCCATTATGCGTTCCCCTGTTTGGTGCCCTTCATGCGGTACAGCGAGTCCGCAAGAATGGCAGGGTTGTTGACGCCAAAGTCGCCTAGGCGCTCCGGATCCTCGCTGATGTCGTCCATGAGCTCCTGCAACGAGCCATACTCGTCGACGATCTTCTCGGCCACGCCGTCGCGCACGACGGACACGCGCGAAAGCGTGCGCAGGCCCAGCGGCGTCATGACGGAGTCCTCGTCCAGGTCGTCGTAACCCAGAACCGCCGCCACATGCTGTGGGTCGGACAGGTCCTTAGGTGTCATACGGCTCAGGTTGGCGCGAATCTTCTCGGCATTAGCCTCGGAAGAATCACTTGCGTAGTCGCGGATCATCAGGTCGTATTCGGTATCCATGCTGGAGCCCGCGAGCTGCTCGAGCTGCATCTGCACGAGCTTGCCCTGGTTGCCCAGCTTGACGATGCAATCCTTAAGCTCAGTCTTTGCCTGCTGCATGATCTCGAAACTCGAGAAAATGCCGGTGATGTCGGCGAGCGTAACGTAGTCGTCGAGCTCGAGGGCCGTCAGGCGCAGCAGGGAGCGGTCGAGCGACTGACGGGTAGTCTGGAGCGTGGCGACGAGCTGGTTGACCGAGCTCATGATGGTGGTGACGGGCTGGATCTCGTAGCTCTTGCCGTGAACGTACACGTTGACGACGGCACGACGGGCCGAGACCGAGATCACGATGGCATCCGTGAGCACCGACATGCGGGCGGCGGTGCGGTGACGCATGCCCGTCTCACTCGTGGCGAGCGAGGGATCGGGATTGAGGTGGAAGTTGGCGCGCAGGATCTGGGTGAGGTCGCCATCGATGACGATGGCGCCGTCCATCTTGGAAAGCTCGAACAGGCGGTTCGAGGTAAACGAAATGTTGAGCGGGAAGCCGTCGTTACCGGCAGCGAGCACGTTTTCGGTGTCGCCGACGCAGATAAGGGCGCCCAGGTGACCAGCAATGATCATGTCGAGGGCGGTGCGGATCGGCTGGCCAGGTGCCGTCAGGCGGATGGCCTGTTCCATACGCTTTTGCAGCTCGTTCTTATCCAAGGCATCGCTCCCATCGTATACGCTCCATAAACGTCAATAAGTTTCTCACGGTTTGCCTCTGTGACGCCCGCAAAATCCGATGCTTACAGAATGAGCGAACACCGCTAAGATAGCTAATTTGGGACGGGCTCTTTGACTACCCACTCAACCATGTGCCAAGGTTAGTCTTTATGTTGCTCCCCCAAGAGGTACACGCGGGCCCGCCCGCAGAGAGGGAGCCAGACTATGGGACTCGCAGAGCTCGTGCTGCTCGCCGTTGGCCTTTCGATGGACGCCTTTGCCGTATCCATCTGCAAGGGCCTTGGCATGAAGAAGATCAACCTTAAGGTCGCCGTAGTGCTCGGCCTGTTCTTTGGCGGCTTCCAGGCCGGCATGCCCGTGATCGGATGGGCGCTTGGCAGCCAGTTTATGGGCATCATCGGCCCCATCGACCACTGGATCGCCTTTATCCTGCTCGCCTTCATTGGCGGCAAAATGCTGTGGGAGGCCTTTACCGAGGACGAGGACGAGGATGAGGGCGACGGCAAGGATGCCGAAAAGATTGACCTGGGCGAGTACCTGATCCTCGCCATCGCCACCTCAATCGACGCCCTAGCCGTAGGCATCTCATTTGCCGCGCTCTCGGTCGACATCATGCCCGCCATGTCGCTCATCGGCATCACAACCTTTATCTTCTCCGTCGCCGGCGTAGCGATCGGCCACACCTTTGGCGCGCGCTACGAAAAACCTGCCACCATCGTGGGCGGCATCGTGCTCATCCTCATCGGACTTAAGATCTTGCTTGAGCATCTGGGGATTTTGGCGCTGTAACGCCAAACACAATCGCTCAAAACTCAACGCCAGTACAAGGCCTCATGCAAAGTTTTGCATGAGGCCTTTTCGTGCAGACTTTTGCATGTCATACTGATATGCAAAAGTCTGCACGTTAGGAGATCGCCGTGAATACCCTTCCCATCACCACACCGCGCCAAGCTGGCATCTACGTGCGCCAGGCACGCGAGGCTCAGGGTCTCACCCGTGCCGCCCTCGCCAAAACGGCCAGTGTTTCGGAGCGCCTGCTCGCATCGCTCGAGCTAGGAGACGCCACCGGCATTCGACTCGACAAGTTGCTGTCCGTCTTTAACGCACTCGGCATAGGTCTCTTTGCGCAAAGCGATAACGACTCCATCGCATCGCCCTCCGAACATCCGACGACGAAAGCGGACCTCCCTATCGCGAACTCGAATGCCCTGCCAAAGCCAAGCGTAGGCAGACGACCCGCTCGACAGGGAACGCCATCTTCCTATGGTGCCTTGCTGGCCCAAATCGCAGCCGAGCAAGGCCTTTCCGACACTTCAGACCTCTCCTTTGGCTGTAAGGTTGTGAAATAAATGGCAGAGATGGAGCTTGCGACCCTCATTTGTGGCGAAATCGCAGGCACTCTCCGGCAAGACGAGCATGGACTCTGCAGCTTTGTATACGCCCCAACCTATCGCGGAGCACCACTATCGCTTACAATGCCGCTTTCCAATCGCACGTATGGCCATAACATCGTCCGCCCGTTCCTATTTGGCCTTTTGCCCGACAGCCAAGAGCAGCGTCGCGCTATTGCCGCCGAGTATGACGTTGCATCCAACAACCCCGTCGCCCTCTTGTGCCATATCGGTCTTGACTGCGCAGGGGCCGTTCAGTTTTGTCGAACCGATCAATTAGGCGCCGCCCGCGGCAGGGTCTCGGCATACCGCCCGCTTACCAATTCTCAAATCGCTCACAAGCTTAAAGCAATTCGCGATGACGAAAGAGAGACATGGATGGGCTCCAACGAAAGCTGGTCCCTGGGCGGCAACCAAGGCAAATTTGCACTAGCTTGGCATGATGGCCAATGGTACGAATGTCTAGGGTCATCCCCCACTACCCATATCTTCAAAAATGGTGTCGTCGGGTTCAAACATCAGGCCTTAAACGAATTCGTCTGCATGAAAACGGCTCGGCGTGTTGGCATTCCAACTGCCAACGTCTCCTATTGCACATTTGAAGACGAAGCCGCACTCGTCGTTGAACGGTACGACAGAATGGTCAATAACAGCGGAAGTATCGAAAGGCTGCATCAGGAGGACTTTTGCCAGGCGCTCGGTGTATTGCCAAGCCAGAAATACACCGCCGACGGAGGACCGACTACACGAGACATCCAAGAACGACTGATTAACACAGTCCCCCACCACATGAATCTTGTGCTTTTTACCTATATGTTGTTCTATAACGCCATTATCGGAGCGCCTGACGCACACGCTAAAAACTACTCGCTCATCCTAGGCAAAGGCACAAACGCGGCACTCGCACCCATGTACGATGTCGCATCGGGCTTGGCGTATGAGAGCATGCGACGTCGGGCACGCCTTGCTATGAGCGTTGGCGGCGAAAATCGTGTGGGGCGCATCGGTCCAGGTGCTATCCGCCGATACCACGGTATGGGCGACCCCGCGCTGGAGACGGCGCTCACCGATGCCGGGCTATCCGAGAAGTTTTGCTTTGCGACCATGATGGACCTCGCCTACGAGGTACCCATTTGCATGGAAGAGGTCATGGACGAATACGCCGACCTGCCCGGCATGGCGGACCTGCGCGATCATATGCTCGGCCCCGTCCGCGAAAACTGCCAGCGAACCCTCGACCTCATCAGGGCGGATATGGGCTAGACGCCAATCAATTTCCCATTTCTTAAAAGAAGAGAGGGGACACCTGTCGCAAAAGACCGGGTACCCCCTCTCGTAATGTCATTTGCAATCCGCTGGCACGCGGCTCGGACTGCTGCTAGCGCAACCTTTACGCAGCGAGGCGCTTGAGGACGTCGATGAGCAGCTCGTAGAAGCGCTCGGCAGAAGCGAGCTCCATGCTCTCGTCCGGGGTATGGACATCGGAGAGCGTCGGGCCCACGGCGATGGCGTCCAGGCCGTGCAGGGCTTCGGCGAACAGGCCGCACTCAAGGCCGGCGTGAATGGACTCGATGCGCAACTCGGAGCCAAAGAGCTCGCGATAGCTCTCGACAAAGACGTCGCGGACCGGCGAATGCTCGGCATAGCTCCAGCCGGGATACTCGAACTCAAACTTGGCGTCGAAGCCCAGGACATCGGCAAGCGTCTGCAAACGATCCTTGAACTCGTTCTGCAGCGAGGTGATCGAAGAGCGCGGGGACAGCATGATCTTGACCTCGTCGTCAGAAGTGGCAACCACACCGATGTTGGAGGAAACCTCGACGGAGCCGTCGGTGGCGACATTGCGGCGAATCACGCCGTTAGGGGCAAGACGCAGGGCGCGGATAAGGGCAAGCGCGGACTTCTGGTCCATGGCCTCGACCTCGGCGTCGTCGGCAATCTCGACGGTGCAGGTAAAGCCGGGGTCGAAGACCTCGAGCTCGGCAGCGACGTCGGCGATGATGCCCTTTGCGATCTGGGCCGCGGCCTCGGCGGCAGCGTGGTCGGCGTAGACCAGAACAGCCTTGCATTCACGGTTGATGGCGTTGTCCTTGGTGCCGCCGTTAAAGCTAACGATGGCGGGCTCGCCGGCGACCATCAGGCGGTCGATGATGCGGGCCATGATGAGGTTGCCGTTGCCGCGCTCCAGGTGGATATCGCTGCCGGAGTGACCGCCCAGCAGGCCGGAGATGTCGAGCGTGAGGGTGCTACCGGTCTTGTGCTCGCGCACGATCGGGCAGGTGTAGGTAACGACGACGCCGCCGGCGCAGCTGACGGTGGCAACGCCCTCTTCCTCGGAGTCAAGGTTAATCATGGTGCGGGCGCTAATCTGGGACTTGTCGAGCGTCTCGGCGCCGACCAGGCCAGTCTCCTCGTCGGTGGTGAATACGCACTCGAGGGCGGGGTGAACGATCGAATCGTCATCGAGAACAGTGAGCATCAGAGCGACGGCGATACCGTTGTCGGCACCCAGGGTGGTACCGTTGGCGGTGAGGACGCCGTCCTTGACGACCAGGTCGATACCATCGGTCATAAAGTCGTGCTCAACGGAGCCCAACTTGTCGCACACCATATCGATGTGGCCCTGCAGCATCACGGTCGGGACATTCTCGGCACCGGCAGATGCGGGCTTGCGAATGATGACGTTGTAGACCTCGTCCTGATACACATCGAGGCCGCGCTCCTTGGCAAACGCGACCAGGAAATCGCTGATGCCCTTCTCGTTGCCAGACCCACGGGGAATCGCGCTGACCTCCTCAAAGAAATGGAACAGCTGGGCGGGCTCATAGCCGGTGATCTTGTAGTCCATGGTGCCTCCTTGGCGCAACTGGTAAGACAGTAAGATATGCGACTTGTATATTCCCAGACTTTGCGTGCATAAACCAGTCGAAAACGCCGAGCGCCCTTGCATCATCGGCTAACGGTGGACCGTATAGCGTAACGGTCACAATCACCGCAGCTCTACAAATCGAGGCGCCCTTGCCAGAGCGCCTCGATTGAGCGTATCAAATTGTCGCCACGCCCTACAGCGCGCCGGAGCCAGCTTGCATCATACCGCCGGGGCCCGAGGTCACGCCACTACTCACAGGCGCAGCGTTTCCGGTGTGCGGCGCTGCCGGAGCGGTATCGCCACCGAGCGTGCCCGCCGGACGCGGTGCCGGGATCTCGCCCGTACCATGGCTAAAGACAAACTTGCCGTCGGCCACATCGCACAGGACGGTATCGCCACTGCCCCACTCGCCGGCCAGCAGCTCCTCGGACAACGGATCCTCAATGAGCTTTTGGATGGCGCGGCGCAGCGGACGCGCACCGTTGGTGAGGTCGGTGCCCTCGGCCACAATCTTGTCGTAGGCCGCATCGGTGAGCTTGATGTTCATGCCGTTGGCAATCAGGCGCTGGCGCAGGTCGTCCACCAGCAGGTGAGCGATCTTGGTCAGGTTCTCGCCCGAAAGCTTCTGGAACACCACGATGTCATCGATACGGTTGAGCAGCTCGGGGCGGAACAGGCGCTTGAGCTCGCCCATCGCACGGCCGCGGATCTCGCTCGACGTGAGACCCTGCTTGCCGGTGGTGCCAAAGCCCACGCTCGCATCCTGCGCGATCTCGCGGGCGCCCACGTTGGACGTCATGATAATCACGGTGTTGCGGAAATCGACCGTCTTGCCCTGGCTATCGGTCAGGCGGCCCTCCTCCAGCACCTGCAGCAGGATGTTGAAGATGTCGGGGTGCGCCTTCTCGATCTCGTCGAACAGCACGACCGAATACGGGTGACGACGAACGGCCTTGGTAAGCTGACCGCCCTCGTCGTGACCCACGTAACCCGGAGGGCTACCGATGAGCTTGGAGACCTCGAACTCGCTGCCGAACTCCGACATGTCGAAGCTGATGAGCGCGTCCTTGCTGCCAAAGAGGTACTCGGCGAGCGTCTTGGCGAGCTCGGTCTTGCCTGTGCCGGTGGGGCCCAGGAAGATAAAGCTGCCGCCGGGGCGACGCGGGTCCTTGAGCGGCGAACGGCTGCGGCGCACGGCCTTGGCGACGGCCTCGACTGCCTCGTCCTGACCGATGATGCGCGTCTTGAGCACGCTTTCGGTCTGCAGCAGGCGCCGGCTCTCGCTCTCGGTGAGCGAGGAAACCGGCACGCCAGAGGTCACGGACACGATGTCGGCAATCTGACTCACGTCGATGGTGAGCGGGCTGGCGTC
>CAUDYH010000062.1 GCA_958453575.1 uncultured Collinsella sp. | reverse complement strand
GGTCTCGGCAAAGACCTCGTGCAGCAGCTCCTTCGCGCGCGGCAGGTTCTCGGGCGTCACGCGCTCCATGCCCTCCCGCGGAAGACGCGCATGCAGGTGTTCCAGCACGTCGTGGACGAAGTTACCCTTCTCCATGTT
Organism: uncultured Collinsella sp.; assembly: GCA_958453575.1. GTDB lineage: Bacteria > Actinomycetota > Coriobacteriia > Coriobacteriales > Coriobacteriaceae > Collinsella. The sequence continues at coordinate 6,759 of CAUDYH010000062.1, read as the reverse complement.
GCCGAAGCCCGCATCGATGGACTGAGGTTTGACGCGATACGAGACGAACCAGCATAACGGGCAGGTGGAATAGGCCTCGATCTGCGAGGCGGACGTCAGGCGCGGCACGAGTGGCGCGTCCTCGCCCTCGCCATCGCGACGACGCAGGACCAAATACGACACGGCCTCGGCACTCAGATGCTGAGGGGCTTCACAGGTCACGCGCCCGCACTTGAGACCTTCGCCTGCCGCGGGATCGAAGTCCCTTACGATATCACCCTCACCCACGCACTTCGCCTTGTCGGCGCCAGCGGCCTTAGCGTCGTCAGCCGCTTTAGCAGCTTCAGCGGCCTCGGCAGCGCCAGCGGCCTTGGCGTGTGCACGCAACTCAGTCCACACGGCCGCCGGATAGCACTCGCGCGCCTGACGATCGTGGGTCACACGGGCGAGCGCAACCGGACCACGCGCCGCTTGCATCGCGCGGCCAAAGCGTGCGCTCAGCAAGGCCGCAGGCTCAAGCGTCACGCCGCTGCGATCTAACTCTGCCGTCAGCGTGGCCAGCGGGCCCTCCTCATGTGAGAGCGGATAACTGTCCAGGTCGACGTCGGCAAACAGCACGGCATCGTAGCTGCCGGGGCGTAGAGCCGCCGCATCGGCAAGCGAAGCAAAGCGCACTTGGGCGCGTGGCGCACGGTCAACCTCGTAGGTCTCGTAATCGTAGGCGGTGCTACGCTTGTCTACCTTGGTGCGAATGCCATCGAGCACGGGCACGGTCGCGGCCTGCGACACGTCGAGCGCGCGAGCATCGTTCATAAGGATGTCGATGGCATGGCGCAGCAGAGCCGTCTCTGCCTGGCGACGGGCCTGGCCGTCAAGGCCGCCTAGGGCGCGATCGGGCAACGCCTCGGCGACGGCGAGCATTGCCTTGAGCGCCGCCACGGGCTTGTCGCGCCACAGCGCCTGGAACACGTCCGAGACCACGCATGGCACGTTCTTAAACCAGTTTTCTTCGCTGGCAGCCTTGCGGGCGCCCCTCACCTGGCCCTGCACGCTCTGCAGCAGGCTCTTGACGCCCGCAGTGGTCTTGCTGCGCGACAGTCGCATATTCTTATCGAAGGCACGGGCATTGACGGCATCAGCGCCCGAAAGCGGACTGTAGATCCAGTCGGTAAGCTCCGGCGCGGGCCACCACTCGGTCTTTGACGCCGTGAACTCATCGGCGGCCTTCATGCGCTCGATCAGGCCGGCAAGCGCCGCAAACTGCCTGCCCGCAATGGATTGGGAAAACGCCGTGAACTCAGTCGTCTCGGCCGCAATGTGACGCGCCGCCAAACGGGCAGCGAGTTCGCCGAACAGCTGGGGTGCCCGGGCGGAAACAACGAGCGCGCGCGTGGGGTCGGAGTTTGTCGCGGCGCCGTCGCGCGACACGGACTCCTCACATGCCGCGACCAGGTTCTCAAGAGCATCCACATAAGCGCGGGCGCGGGCATGGGGGCCGGCCACCTCTATAAAAATAGGCTGAGCGGCAGGCGCAGAAGCGGTCTCAGACGCGCCGGCGTTCTCCCCCAACGGGGCGGCCTCAAACAGCACACCGCGGGCATCAAAGGCGGCAGCCAGGTCCTCGCGCATCGCCGCCTGCTCGCGGGCAAGCAGCACGACGACCTCTCCCCCATTGTTCGCCACGGCAGACAGTAACTCGAGCAGGCCGTGCGTAAACGACGTGATACCGCGCACGCATACGGCGCGGGTGCACGCCGGCAGGTTATCGGCCAGGGCACCGGCCATAATGTCAGCCGCCTCGCAGGGCTCGACCATGTCTCGACGGTCCAAGCCGCTCGCATAGGCGCACAAAAGTTCAAACACGCGAGCCTCGGCGTCGCTTCTGGGCTTGGGCTTGCAAACGTTGTCGCAGCAACGCTCGGCACCTGTCCCTGCCACACCCGGCAGCACATCGCGAGCCATACGCGCGAGCATACGCACCGTGCCCTGGCTGCGCGAAAGCGGCTGCAGGTCGGCGTCGTCGAGACGCGCTACCATGTCCGAAAACAGCATCTGGCGCTGCAGGTTGTCGACGAAACCGCGCCCGTCGCCCAAAAGCTCCCAAAGCGAGCGAAGCCACGATGTAGGCGTCTTGTAGTCAATACCCAGCGAAACGCCGGCTTCCGCCGCATCATGACGGCACAGGTCGAGCTCGGCAAACGTTGGCGCCAGCAGCACGGCACGCCCGTGGCGGGCAATAAGGTCGGCAAGCAGCGCCGACTCGGCATCGCTCAAATCCATGTCGGCATTGGTGGTATAGATTCGAACAGGCATGGTCCTCCGCTCAAACTGTTCGCAATAATCAATGCATCCATCCTACCCGCCCACGCGGACAGATTTGCCCCACGCCAACAGATTTCCTCCGTCCCCAAGGGATCAAAAAACCGCCCCCGGAGGGACGGTTCTTCGTAATTCATTGTTGTCGCTGGCCTACTCGCCATCCTCCAGCTTGATGAGGATCTTGCGATAGCCGCCGTACTCGCCGTTCAGCGCCTTTGAAACGCGGCTCACCGTAGTGGACGAAGCGCCGGTGCGGGCCTGAACCTCAACATAAGGCTCGCCCTCATCCAGATAGCGCGCAACCTGCAGACGTTGCGAAAGATCGCAGATCTCGCGCGGCGTGCAGATATCGGTCAAAAACGCTTGGATATCCTTCTCGTCATCCAAAAGACTAAATGCGTGGACCAGCTGCTTGACATCAGGCTTGTCAAACATGTTCTCGATATTCATCGATCACCGCCAAACCCGCCAAAAGGCATCGAAGTTGATACTGACATCGGGCATCGTTCGCCCGTTCTATGCAATAGGGCAACGCCTGTGGCTTTTGCCCGTAGCAGTTTAGCACACCACCAAACTAAAGCGGCAAAACTCTCTGCCAGCGGCGCGTTTTCTAGGACGAACGCCGTTTTGAAACCGAATGCGCACGCAAGCTCCACGAATATCTGAGACAATGGGCGCCCAAACAGGACCGTGCCCCGCACCCATCCAAGTTGCAAAGGCATGTGCCCCTTACGCTCCCTCACCACGCCATGCGCAAGAAAGGATTCACACCATGCGCTTTATGCTTAACTGGCTCTTTACCTCGATCGCCATCGCGATCGCCACGTTCCTCGTTCCCGGCATCCAGCCCTTCGGTTTTGCCGAGGCCTGGGTCTGTTTCGCCTTCGTGGGACTGTTCCTGAACATCGTCGATTCGCTCGTCAAGCCGTTCCTGACGGTCATCTCGCTGCCGCTCACGATCATTACGCTGGGTATTTTTCAACTTGTGGTCAACAGCTTTATGCTCGAGCTGGCCAGCTACCTGTCGGTCAATCTGCTGGGCGCGGGCATCTCCATCGCCAGCTTTGGATCGGCCTTTATGGGCAGCATCCTGGTATCCATCATGCGCAGCATCCTCGACAGCATCGCCGAGGGCTAAAACGGCCATTCCGGCCGCGCCCGTCTCAACAGCCCAAAACGAAGGCCGCCCATCGCAAAGAAATGGGCGGCCTTCTTATTTGCCAAGTCTCAAAGGGCGAGAGAATCTGCCATTTCCACCCTGTCCCCACATGACAGGCGTGGGTTAGATGACGTAGTCGTAGCCCTCGTTGGGGGCGACGAGCGCATCGAGCGTCACGCCGTCGAGGTAGTCGTTGATGAGCTTGTCCAGATTCTTCCACACGTCGAGCGTGGGGCACTCATCAGATCGCGAGCAACCCTTGCAGTCGCCATCCAGACAGGCGACCGGCGCCAGGCTGCCCTCGGTCAGGCGCAAGATCTCGCCCACCGTGTACTGCTCGGGCGGGCGTGTGAGCACATAGCCGCCGCCCTTGCCGCGCATGCCCGAGAGCATATTGGCGCGCACGAGCGTCGCCAGAATATTCTCGAGGTACTTCTCCGAAATACCCTGACGTGCCGCAATCTCTTTAAGCGGGATGCGACCAGCCGCTTGGTGCTCGGCCAGATCGACCATAACGCGCAGGGCATATCTGCCCTTAGTAGAAACCAACATATATAGTGCTGCCTTTCGGTCTTTTAGTTCGTTGAAATTCTAGCCGAAAAATTGGCTTTGAAAATACCCGTTCCGGTCAAGATGGTTAATCAACTTGCAATAAACTCCTATTTCCTATTGCATTACTAGGCTTTAGTGTCTAGTATGCTTCCCAACAGCAAAACGAACAACCTATAAGGTTTGTGGGTTTAGCTGCTACACACACCGTAAAACCACACGGTATCCAGTCATTTGAACACTTTGGAGGTTCACCATGAGCAATGTTTACACGTCCATCGATCAGCTTATCGGCCACACCCCGCTTCTGGAGCTCACCCACTTTGAGGCCGACGAGGACCTCAAGGCCCGCGTGCTCGTCAAACTGGAATACTTCAACCCCGCCGGGTCCGTTAAAGACCGCGTCGCCAAGAACATGATTGACGAGGCCGAGAAGGCCGGCAAGCTCGTGCGTGGCGGCGACTACACCATCATCGAGCCCACGAGCGGCAACACCGGCGTCGGCATCGCTTCGGTGGCGGCGGCCCGCGGCTACAAGGTGATCATCACCATGCCCGAGACCATGTCCGTCGAGCGCCGCAAGCTTATGCAGGCATACGGCGCACAGCTCGTGCTCACCGACGGCTCCAAAGGCATGAAGGGCGCTATCGCCAAGGCCGAAGAGCTGCAGAAGGAGACCCCCAACAGCATCATCGCCGGCCAGTTTGTAAACCCCGCCAACCCCGCCATCCACAAGGCCACGACCGGCCCCGAGATCTGGGATGACACCGACGGCAAGGTCGACATCTTCGTCGCCGGTGTTGGCACCGGCGGCACCGTGACCGGCGTGGGCGAGTTCCTCAAGGAGCAGAACCCCCAGATTCAGGTCGTCGCCGTCGAGCCCGCCACCTCCCCGGTGCTCTCCAAGGGCCAGGCCGGCCCGCACAAGATCCAGGGTATCGGCGCCGGCTTTGTGCCCGACGTCCTCGATACCCAGGTCTATGACGAGATCATCCCCGTCGAGAACGACGACGCTTTTGCCACCGGCCGCGCCGTGGGCCACAAGGAGGGCGTGCTCGTGGGCATTTCGTCCGGCGCCGCCGTGTGGGCCGCACTGCAGCTGGCCAAGCGCCCCGAGAACGAGGGCAAGACCATCGTGGCGCTGCTCGCCGACACCGGCGAGCGCTACCTGTCCACGGCACTCTTCCAGGACTAGAGCTCTCGTTCTTAGAACGAGTCCAAGGCACGCCGGTCTCCCCTCTCTTCTGGCAGCCTGAGCTCATCCCAACAGGGTGTCCCACAGGACGCCCGAACTTGCTACAATGTCTGCGGCGCGGAACCAGCCTCCCGCGCCGCTTTTCTTTTTTGGCCACATGCCACCAAGGAGAACCTCCCCATGCACAACAAGCGCGTGCTCGTCGCCATGAGCGGCGGCGTCGATTCCAGCGTGACCGCGTATCTGCTCAAAAGTCAGGGTTACGAATGTGTCGGTGCCACCATGCGCCTCACCTGCCCCGCGCCCGATCCCGCCACGGGCATGAGTAAGGTCGACCGCGACATCGCCGATGCAAAGGCCGTCGCCGAGCGCCTGGGGATACCCCATCACGTGCTCGACTTGCAGCAAACCTTCGACCGTAACGTAATCGAGCGCTTTGTGAACGCCTACCAGGAGGGGCTGACGCCCAACCCGTGCATTATCTGCAACCGCCACATTAAGTTTGGCGCGCTGCTCGATGCGGCGCTGGACATGGGCTGCGACTACATCGCCACGGGCCATTACGCCAAAACAAGCCAGGCGGCAGACGGCACCTGGCAGCTACATCGCGGCGAGGACCCCAAAAAGGACCAGAGCTACTTTTTGTATTCGCTTACGCAGGAGCGTCTGGCGCGCACGATTTTTCCGCTAGCAGGCTTGGACAAAGAGCGCGACGTGCGCCGCATAGCCACCGAGCAGGGCTTTGTTAACGCCAAGAAGGCAGAAAGCGAGGACATCTGCTTTATTCCAGACGGTGACTACGCGGGCTATATCGAGCGCCGTTGCGGACATCCCGCTGCACCGGGCGACATTGTGTGGCGCGACGGCAGCGTGGTCGGGCGCCACAACGGCGCGCTGCGCTACACCATCGGCCAGCGCAAGGGCCTGGGCGTCGCGATGGCGCATCCCGTGTATGTGACGGGCGTCGACGCCGCCAACAACACCGTGCATCTGGGCGAGGCCGAGGACCTGACCGCCTCGGCGCTCACGGCCAACGACTGGATTTGGAGCGCCCCTGCCGACCGCATGGGGGCAGAGCTCGATGCCGGCGGCATTCGCGTGGGAGCCAAGTACCGCTACCGTCAAAAGGACCAGGCGGCGACCCTTACACGTGGCGCCGACGGACAAATGCTGCTGACCTTTGACGAGCCGCAACGAGCCATCGCCCCCGGCCAGGCCGTCGTTATATACCGCGGCGACATCGTCCTGGGCGGCGGCACCGTTACGGCAGCCATCAAATAGCCCCATCCCCTTTATAAGTTGCGGTGAAATAGGGACTGTTTAAGCGTTTAAAACCGCCAAACAGTCCCTATTTCACCGCAAGTTAGAGAGGACGGCCTCGGTCGGTACTGCCGTGTCAGCCGAGGCCGCTGCATCGTTAGCGCTGGACGTAGGCGCGAACCAGCTCGAAAGTGTTGCGCACACCGTCGATGTGGCTGCGCTCGTAGTTGTGGCTCGCGTACACGCCGGGGCCGATCAGACCATGGCGAATGTCGTAGCCGGCCGAGAGCGTGGCCTC
>CAUDYH010000061.1 GCA_958453575.1 uncultured Collinsella sp. | reverse complement strand
TCGGTCAGATCGCCGCTGAGATCCGCGGTCATCGTCCTCCCGAGCCTTACAAGGGCAAGGGTATCCACTATGTTGGCGAGCACATCCGCCGCAAGCTGGGTAAGGCCGCCAAGTAGTCGTAACCGACTCACTCGCATAAGACCAGCACCCCGTCAGGTGCTGGCAAGATCAACCTTTTTAGGAGTTTACGTATGAACAAGCATAAGGCGAAGCTGGAAGGCCTCAAGCGTCGTCAGCGTCGTGTTCGCGGCAAAGTCTCGGGTACCGCCGAGCGTCCGCGTCTTCGCGTGACCCGTACTAACGCCAACATCTATGCCCAGATCATCGACGACAGCAAGGGCTCCAGCCTGACGCTCGTCTCTGCCTCGACCCTCGAGGCCGAGTTCAAGGGCACCCACACCTCGAACAAGGAGGCTGCGGAGAAGGTCGGTCAGCTCGTTGGCAAGCGCGCCATCGAGGCCGGCATCACCAAGGTCGCCTTCGATCGTGGTGGCCGTATCTACCATGGCCGCGTCAAGGCCCTCGCCGACGGTGCTCGTGCCGCCGGTCTCGAGTTCTAGGAGGTATGTAGCACATGGCTCGTAATCAGAAGCAGCAGCGCGAGGCCTCCGAGTTCGAGGAGCGCGTCGTTTACATCAACCGCGTGTCGAAGACCGTCAAGGGTGGTCGTCGCATGAGCCTCGTCGCTCTCGTCGTCGTTGGCGACGGCAAGGGTAACGTCGGCGTTGGCATGGGCAAGTCCGCTGAGGTGCCCATGGCCATCTCCAAGGCGTCTCTCGATGCCAAGAAGAACATGTTCCACGTGCCGGTGACCGAGCAGGGCACCATCCCGCACGAGGTTCTCGGCCACTTTGGTGCCGGCCGCATCATCATCAAGCCCGCTGTCGAGGGTACCGGCGTTATCGCCGGCGGCGCTGTGCGTCCCCTCTTTGAGCTTGCTGGCATCAAGAACGTCCTGTCCAAGTCCCTCGGTACCGACAACGGCCTCAACATCATCAAGGCTGCCGTCGAGGGCCTCAAGGAGCTCTCCAGCCCTGAGGACGTCGCGGCTCGCCGTGGCCTGACGGTCTCCGAGATGTTCGTCGGTAAGGAGAACTAAGCATGGCTGACACCATCAAGATCAAGCAGGTCCGCAGCACCAATGGTTGCAAGCAGGACCAGGTCCGTACTGTCCGTGCCCTCGGTCTCCACAGGATCCGCGAGGTTCGCGAGATTGCTGACAACGAGTCCGTCCGCGGCATGATCTTCAAGGTCAAGCACCTTGTCGAGATTGTAGAGGAGTAGCAAATGCAGCTTCACGATCTTACTCCCGCGCCCGGTTCCACCAAGAACCGTAAGCGCGTCGGCCGTGGCAATTCTTCGGGTCACGGCACCACTTCTGGCCGCGGCCAGAAGGGCCAGGGTTCCCGCTCTGGCGGCACCAAGGGTGCCGGCTTCGAGGGTGGCCAGACTCCGCTGGCTATGCGCCTGCCCAAGCTTCCGGGCTTCCGCAACCCCCGTCGTATCGAGTACACCGCCGTTAACGTTGAGCGTCTCGAGCGTAAGTTCGAGGACGGCGCTGTGATCGACGGTGCCGCTCTTAAGGCCGCTCGCATCACCAAGAGCGAGTTCGAGCCCGTCAAGGTGCTCGGCAATGGTGAGCTCACCAAGAAGTTCACGGTCAAGGTCGACAAGGTCAGCGCTTCTGCGCAGGCCAAGATCGAGGCCGCCGGCGGAAAGGTCGAGCTGCCGTGCTAAATGGTCTTAAGAATGCTTTCCGCATCAAAGAATTGCGCGAAAAGATTCTTTTTACCATAGCTATGCTCGTCGTGTACCGCATTGGTGCGCACGTTCCTGTGCCCGGCATTCCCTTCCAGGGGATGCTGGGCCTTTTCTCGACCGATAACAATTCGGTCGCCGCAGGTGCTATGGCCCTCCTGAATCTTTTCTCTGGCGGCGCGTTGAGCTATGTGTCGGTGTTTTCGCTGGGCATCATGCCTTACATCACCAGCTCGATCATCCTCCAGATGCTCCAGGCCGTTGTGCCTTCCCTGCATGAGCTTGCCCGCGAGGGCGAGGTCGGTCAGACCAAGATCACGCAGTATTCGCGTTACCTCACCCTGGCTCTGGCAATCCTCAACTCCGTGGGTTACCTCTTCCTCTTTAAGAGCTTCGGCATCAGCTTCAATGGCGCCGGCGCTCCCGAGATCATCTTCGACCTCATGATCGTCGGCACGCTCACTGCGGGCGCCATGCTGATCATGTGGATTGGTGAGCTCATCACCCAGCGCGGTATCGGCAATGGCATGTCGCTGATCATCTTTGCGAACATCATGGCCGGCCTGCCGCAGGCTATCTTCTCCAGCACCGAGGGCAATGCCGGTGGCATCATCACCATGGTGATCATCTGCGCCATCATTTTGCTGGTTATCCCGCTGATTGTTTTCCTTGAGCGCGGCCAGCGCCGCATCCCGGTCTCCTACGCTAAGCGCGTCGTGGGCCGTCGCATGATGGGTGGCCAGACCACCTACCTGCCCATCAAGGTCAACACCGCGGGTGTCGTGCCGATCATCTTCGCTTCGGCGCTGCTGTACTTCCCGGCTCAGATTGCCGTGTTCTTCCCCGGCATCGGCTGGATTCAGGCAGTTGCCTCCGCGCTTTCGACCGGTTGGCTCAACTGGGTGCTTAACGTTGTCCTCATCGTGTTCTTCGCGTACTTCTACACCTCCATGGTGTTCAACCCCGATGACACGGCCGATAACCTTAAGAAGCAGGGCGGCTTTATTCCGGGCGTGCGTCCGGGTAGGGCTACCGCGGCCTACATCAAGAACGCGCTCAACAAGATCACGCTTCCCAGCGCTGTCTTTTTGGCGCTCATCGCCATCGTGCCTTCGATCATCTTCTCCTTCACGGGTAACCATCTGATCCAGGCATTTGGCGGCACGTCCATCCTCATCATGGTCGGCGTCGTGCTCGACACGGTCGATAAGCTCGAAGGCCAGATCAAGATGTATGATTACGATGGATTCTTTAAATAGGCTAGAGGAGGATTGCTCATGAACCTCGTATTGCTCGGAGCTCCGGGTGCCGGTAAGGGCACCGTCGCACAGGAGCTCGTCGCCGAGTTTGGCGTCGCCCACATTTCCACGGGCGACCTGCTGCGTGCTGCCGTCAAGGGTGGCACCGAGCTTGGTATTCAGGCTAAGAAGTACATGGACGCTGGCGAGCTCGTTCCCGACCAGCTCGTGATCGACCTTGTCAAGGAGCGCCTTGCCGCCGATGACGCCCAGCAGGGCTTCATCCTCGACGGCTTCCCGCGCAACACCGCCCAGGCTGTGACGCTCGATTCCGAGCTCTCCGCCATGGGTCGCGAGATCGACTGCGCCCTTCTGGTCGATGTGGCCCCCGAGGTCATTATCGATCGTCTGTCTTCGCGTCGCACCTGCCGCGCCTGCGGTTACACCGGCACCGCTGCCGATGCTACCTGCCCCAAGTGCGCCGGCGAGATGTATCAGCGCGACGACGACAAGCCCGAGACCATCAAGAACCGTCTCGACGTCTACGAGAAGTCCACGAGCCCGCTCGTCGACTACTATCGTGGCCAGGGTCTGCTCAAGTCGGTCAACGGTGACCAGGCTCGCGAGACCGTGTACGGGGATGTCAAAGAGGCTCTCGGTCTATGATCAAGATTAAGTCTGCAACGCAAATCGAGCAGATGAAGAAGGCAGGAGCGCTATCTAAGATGGCGCTCCGCCACGTTGGAGCCATGGTGCGCCCTGGTGTTTCGACCTTTGAGCTCGATCAGCTCGCGGAGCAGATTATCCGCATGCATGGCGGCACCCCGGCCTTTAAGGGTTACGGCGGGTTCCCGGGAACCATTTGCGCATCGATTAACGATGCCGTGGTCCACGGTATTCCCAACCCCGACATGATTCTGCGCGATGGCGATATCATCTCCATCGATACGGGAGCCGTTGTCGACGGTTGGGTTGGCGATAATGCTTGGACGTTTTTCGTCGGCACCCCTACGCCCGAGGCCAAGGCCCTGTGCGAGGTCACGCGCGATTGCCTTAAGGCTGCCATCGAGCAGGCTGTTCCCGGTAACCATATCGGGGACGTCGGTTATGCCGTTCAGTCCCTCGCCGAGTCTCACGGTTACGGCGTGCTTCGTGATTATGTGGGCCATGGCATTGGCCGCGTGATGCACGAGGACCCCAACGTTCCTAACTATGGAAAGAAGGGGAGGGGCGTTCGCCTCCAGGCCGGCATGGTCATTGCCATCGAGCCGATGGTTACGATGGGTTCCAACCATGTGAGCACGGGCTCCGACGGTTGGATTGTTACGACCAACGACCACCTGCCCGCCGCGCACTACGAGAACACCGTCGCCATTACCAATGACGGTCCGGTGATTCTCACCACCGACGCGCAAGGTGCTTGGTGTTCCTTGCAGGGCGGTGAAATGTAGGGGCCGCGTTCAAACACGTCGGCATCTACATTTCTGAAAAGTAACAAGTTCCGCTTAGTTGTGGAGCCATTACGAAGATATTACGATACGTGCATGCGTATTGTAGAATACTCAATCGCTGTCGTTTTCTAGAGAAAGATGATTGCTTGTGAAGAAGGAAGACGCAATTGAGCTCGAGGGTACGGTAAAGGAACCGTTGCCCAATGCCATGTTTAAGGTTGAGCTCGAGAACGGTCATTCGGTTCTGTGCAACATTTCTGGCAAGATCCGAATGAATTACATCCGTATTCTCCCCGGTGACAGGGTTGTCGTGGAGCTTTCCCCGTACGACCTGACCCGCGGTCGCATCACCTATCGCTACAAATAGCGGCACGCATACACGCACTCCATTTCCGGCTGCAGGCTTAGCTCAACCTACGGTCGGATTGTGTGTGAAGACCAGCCATAGTTTTAAACGCCTGCGGCTGGGCGAGTAGATAATAGGGAAGTAGTTTGAGCGCTACCGAAAGGAAGAACGATGAAGGTACGTCCTTCGGTCAAGAAGATGTGCGATAAGTGCAAAATCATTAGGCGCCATGGCAAGGTCCTCGTCATTTGCGAGAACCCCCGTCATAAGCAGCGTCAGGGTTAAGAGAGGAGACTACGTTGGCCCGTATTAATGGTGTCGACCTCCCGCGTGAGAAGCGCGTTGAGATCGGTCTGACCTACATTTACGGCATCGGCCGCACCACTGCGACGAAGATCTGCGTCGAGTGCAACGTTAACGTGGATACGCGCGTTAAGGACCTCACCGAGGATGAGGTTAACGCCATCCGCGATTATATCGATAAGAACCAGATCATGGTTGAGGGCGACCTCCGCCGTGAGCGCAACCAGAACGTCAAGCGCCTTATGGACATCGGCTGCAACCGCGGCCTTCGTCACCGCAAGGGCCTCCCGGTCCGCGGCCAGCGCACCCACACTAACGCTCGTACCCGCAAGGGCCCGAAGCGTCAGATCGGTGCTAAGAAGAAGAAATAAGGAGCGCTAGATAGATGGCTACTGCTAAGAAGAACGTTCGCGCTGCCCGTCTGAAGCGCGCGGACCGTAAGAACATTTCCGTGGGCCAGGCTCACATTCGTTCTACGTTCAACAACACGATCGTTTCGATCACCGATCCCCAGGGCAACGTCATTTCCTGGAAGTCGGCTGGCCAGGTGGGCTTCAAGGGCTCCCGTAAGTCCACGCCGTTCGCTGCCCAGATGGCTGCCGAGGCTGCTGCCAAGCAGGCCATGGAGCACGGTATGAAGAAGGTTTCCGTCTTCGTCAAGGGCCCCGGCTCCGGTCGTGAGACCGCCATCCGCTCCCTCCAGGCTGCTGGCCTCGAGGTCTCGAGCATCCAGGACAAGACCCCCATTCCGCACAACGGCTGCCGCCCCAAGAAGCGTCGCCGCGTGTAACTGAAAGGATCGTATCAATATGGCAATCGACAGGACTCCTGTTCTTAAGCGCTGCCGTCAGCTCGGGATCGATCCCGCTGAGCTCGGTTACAGCAGCAAGAAGGAATCTATCCGTCAGCCCAAGCGCCGTCGCAAGGAATCTGAGTACGGCATGCAGCTGCGCGAGAAGCAGAAGGTCAAGTTCATCTATGGCGTTCTGGAGAAGCAGTTCCACGGCTACTTCAACAAGGCCCGTAAGATGAACGGCGTCACCGGTGAGAACCTCATGATCATCCTTGAGTCTCGCCTCGACAACGTCGTCTTCCGTCTTGGCTTCGCCCGCACCCGCAAAGAGGCTCGTCAGTCCGTCCGTCACGGTCACTTCACCGTGAACGGCAAGCGCGTGGACATCCCGTCCTACCGCGTCAAGGCCGGCGACGTCGTCGCTGTCGGCGAGAAGTTCCGTGACCTCCTCCCCATCAAGGAGGCCCTGATTTCCTCCGAGCGCTTTGAGGTCCCTGGCTGGCTCGAGGTCGATATCGAGAAGCTGTCTGGTAACGTGCTCGCTCTGCCGACGCGTGAGCAGATCAGCGGTGATATCAACGAGCAGCTCATCGTCGAGCTCTACTCTAAGTAGTCCATCCGGGCTGCTGAGGCTGGAGGTAATACATGTCAGAATTCATTAGGCCTCAGGTTCAGGTCGAAGAGATCAACGAGACGTCTGCTCGTGTCTCCGTCGAGCCGCTCGAGCGTGGTTACGGCGATACGCTGGGTAACTCCCTTCGTCGCGTTCTTCTGTCCTCGCTCGAGGGTGCCGCCGTCGAGGCTATTCAGATCGATGGTGCGCAGCACGAGTTCATGACCATCCCTAACATGGTCGAGGATGTCACCGACATCGTCCTGAATGTCAAGGGTCTTGTCTTCAGGGCTCTCGGCACGACCGACGAGGCGACCGCCACCATCTCGGTTGACGGCCCCTGTGAGGTCACCGGTGCGGACTTCTTTATTCCGTCCGAGTTTGAGCTGGTCAACCCCGAGCAGCACATCGCTACGCTCATCGAGGGTGGCCATCTCACCATGAGCATGCGCATC